>JAFRMA010000082.1 GCA_017430925.1 Solobacterium sp.
CACCCGCCGTCTCTGTGAAGATCCGGAGAACCAGGTATATCTTCTCAACAGAGGAAACAAGAAAACCCCCGGGCATGCGGAATCCATAATTGCGGATATCCATGATACCAATCACTTGTCTGAAATCATGAAAGACAGATCGTTTGACTGTGTGATTGATTTCATCCTGTATACTCCTGACGATGCGGAAAAGAGAGTACGTCTATTCAAGGGGAAAACCAGGCAGTACATCTTTATCAGTACAAACGTCGCCCTGAATCATGAGTATGTCCTGGAGATCAACGAAGATCTTCCCACCGGCAACAAATACTCCGACTATGGAAACATGAAGGCACAGTGTGAGGAGATCCTGATGCGCGCATACCGGGAAGATGGTTTTCCGGTAACGATCGTCCGTCCCACACAGACTTACTCTGAGCACCGGATTCCCCTGGGTGTCAAACCCTCTTCCTACTGGGCTGTCGTTTCCCGGATCCTGCGGGACAAGGAAGTCATCGTACATGGTGAAGGCACCGGAATCTGGGCAGGAACACACGCGGAAGACTTCGCGCGGTATTTTGTGCCGCTGGTCAACCATCCCCGTTCGATCGGAGAGATCTATCAAATCATGAATCCGGAACCGTATACCTGGGATATGTTGTATCATACTCTGGGAGAAATCTACGGACATACGACCAGAATCGTGCATATCCCCGCAGAACTGCTGGCCTATAGTAAACAATACTCCCTGGGACAGGCTGTCCGCGGTGACAAGCACTACTCCTGTCTGTTTGACATTCACAAGATCAAGGAGATCTCCGGAGACCTTCCCTTCACTATTTCCATGCACAAGGGACTGGAAATGTACAAGGAATACATGGATGAACATCCGGAGCTGAAGAAAGAAGATCCTGTATTTGACCGGTGGTGTGATGATACGATTGCGTTATACCGTAAACTGCAGAATGAATTTGCGGAAGAAATCCGCTGAGAAAGGATAAACTATGTACTGTTACCAGATATGTTCCACGTTGGAAAAGAAAGATAACTTTAACGGTGAACAACCCTATGTCCTCGTCATGAATGATCAGGAATGGCCGCAGTTTTCCGAGGAGAACTTCGACGGTATTGATGAAGTATTTAATCTGAATGATACACGTATTACGAAGGCAGAAGTGCATTACAGCACGCTTTCCGGCACAATCGCCATTCCGAACCGTCAGGATATCAACGCTGATCCCAGCACTTTCGCATATGTCCTGGATAAACGAGGTGTTGTTTTCCTGGATAACGGTACGACTGTCTATGACATCCTTGAGCACATCAGTCAGAACTATCACTGGCACCACCCTTCCCTGGAACGTTTCCTGTATATATTCCTTCTCGCTACAGTCAAAGACGATCTCTTTGTTCTGGAGGACTATGAAAAAGACCTGAACCAGATCGAAGATGCCTTCCTGGCGGGAAACACAGATATGAATCTCTTCTACCACGTGAATGAACTGCGCGGTGAATTCCTCGACCTGCGTACACACTACGAACAGCTGATCGACCTCAGCCAGGTCATGGAGGAAAATGAAAACAACTTCTTCGCTGCCGCCAACCTGCGTTATTTCCGTCTGTTTAACGAACGTGTTACCCGCCTGATGGACATACTCAATTCCCTGCGCGAATATACTTTGCAGGTACGGGACCTGTACCAGTCTCAGCTGGATGTACGGCAGAACCGTGTCATGACCTTACTGACCATCGTCACAACGATATTCATGCCTCTGACTCTGATTGCCGGATGGTATGGTATGAACTTCCGGTATATGCCGGAACTGGAATCCCCGCACGGGTACCTGGTTGTCATTGTACTATCGGTCATCATCGTGGTGCTGGAATTGCTCTACTTCAAGAAGAAAAAACTACTTTAATCATGTTGTATGACAAAGATATACGGGAACCGCTGTTTGACTTTCTGGAGATGACCTGCGGCAGGATACGTATTCTGGAAGAAAAGACCATGGGTAAAGCACGTGCGGATATCCTGATGGTTACCGGTGAAGGTCTTTACGGAATCGAAATCAAGAGTGACGCGGATACCTATACACGCTTAAAGAAACAGGTACGTTACTACGACCAGTATTGTGACTACTGTTACGCGGCAGTCGGTACGAAACACGCCCTGCATATCGAGGAACACATTCCCTCACACTGGGGCATCATCACTGTCGATGAAGAAGATCATCAGCCGGATTTCTACATTCTCAAGCATCCCGTCAAAAATCCCAGGGATACCCTGAAGAAGAAACTATCCCTGTTGTGGCGTCCGGAACTGGTGCATCTCCTGCAGAAAAACAAACTTCCCGCGTACAAGCAGAAAAGCAAGAAGTTCGTTAACGAAGCGCTCTTGAACAAAGTTCCGGCAGAACTCTTACACAAACAGATCCTCGAAGAACTATTTGAGCGTGATTATACCCTGATTGAAGAAGAGATCAGACAATACAAACAGAAAAAAGGAGGTTGAACGCCTCCTACATTTCGTTATAGATCCTGCTTAGTTCCTGTAACAATTCCGGATAATTGAAGTTCGTACCGTAAACAATATTGATCTCCCGGATCATACTCATATTCTCGATCGGCAGAGCTGACAGACGTTTCCTCTTTGTATCATCCAGACAGGCGCTCTTGGGAAGCACCGATACACCATATCCTCTGCGCACGAGATTCTTGATCGTCGCAATATTATCCACTTCCAGGATCACATCAAATTCATCGATACTGATATTCTGACTTTCGAGAGAAGCGATAAACAAGTTACGTGTCCCGGAATTCGGCAGGCGCAGGATCAACTTCTCTTTTTTGATATCCTGGACCGTGACGATATTCTTCTCCGCCAGGATATGATCCGGTGCTGTCACCAGCATCAGACTGTCCATATCCAGCTGCATCTGATTCAACGCAGGATCATTGATCTTACCGTCAATGATAGCGAAATCCAGTTCAAAGTTCTTCAATTTCTCTCTCAGTTTATCCAGTGTATCTGTAATCAGCTTTACCGATACACCCGGGTAAGAAGTCACATATTTGGCGAGTGCTTCCGAAATGCGGTTGCTCTCCACCGTATGTGTGATACCTATGTTAAAGGATAAGGTGCCGCTGGCCTGATCTTCCAGATCACTCTTCATGTTGTTGTACAGTGACAACATCGCCCTTGCACACTCCACAACTCTTTCCCCTTCGCGGGTAAGAATCAGATGATTCCCTGCACGTTCAAAGATCTTGACTCCGGTTTCGTTTTCCAGAGCGCGGATATGCTGGGAGATGGCAGGCTGGGTCAAATTCAGCACTTTACCGGCCTGTGTGTAATTTCCTGTTTCTACTACTTTCAACAGGGTAAATATTTTAGAATCCAACATAACAATATCTCCATTCCAGGCATGATATACCAGCAGAAGATCTGATATCACCTGTTTTTCCTCAGACGATACAAACCAAGATGAACATAACAGCGAATCAACGGTATTGTCATAACCATGTACAATCATTCATCCGTTTCACCGGAGGAAGAGTTTCTATCCAAGTACATCTTAATATGTGAAATAATTATGTGAAATCACAAAATTTGATGTAATTATAAATTTTTCTTATAGTTCTCAAAAATATGTATGCGTTTACAATCCTTTTATCGCGTTACTGCCAAAATATCCATTTACTAAAGGTATAAATGATTATTATCATTCTATTTATTTCTATAAGAATATCTTTCAAGCATAAAAATCTCTTATCATATGATAAAAAGACATAATGGAAGAATATCTGCTATATTGTATTCATGTCTTTTAAGAATATAGAGAAAATCAGGAACTTTAGCCTGCCGGTATTTACTGCCCTTGTTGTGACCACTGTCTTTTGTATACCTTATCTCCGGAATTCGTTCCTGTTTATCGGCCACGATCACTTTTTTCATTTATCCAGAATTACCGGAATGGCGGATGCCTTGTCCCGCGGTGATCTTCTCCCGCTGATCTATCCGTACAAAAATAACGGCTTTGGTTATGCATGCCCTACCTTCTACTGTGACCTTCTTCTGATTCCCTTTGCGCTTCTGTACCTGTGCGGTACTGCGTTATCCACCACGTATAAACTCGTGATCTTCACTGCCACACTTGCTGCCTATCTGTCTATGTATCACTGTCTGAAACAGATGTTTCACAAGTCCACTAACGCACATCTCGGCGCCATACTCTACACCTTTGCCAACTATCACCTGGTCAATGTTTATATCCGCGGAGCCCTGGGAGAGATCTTCGCCTTGATCTTCTTCCCCATGGTTTTTCTCGGACTGTACCGGATTCTTGTCCAGAAGAAATCATCCTGCGTTACTCTCTGCGCCGGCATTACCGGTCTGATTCTCTCCCACAACATTTCCTTTGTGTTCGGGATGTTTCTGGTCCTGGTGTATACCTGTATCTTCTCCGGGGATCTGCAGATCACACAGCTGCGGATAATCATCCGGGCACTTCTCTGGTCATTTCTGCTCACTGCCTGGTATACCCTGCCGCTGATGGACCAGCTGCACCAGCAGAAACTGATCTTACACTTCTACGCGGAAAAACTTGTTTTAAGCAATCAGGCAATGACTCTCCGTGATTATTTCCGTAACACTCTGGCCTCCCCTTTGGATTTCCATACAAATCCCGGCTGGTTTCTTCCCCTGTTCTCTGTTCCGGTCTTTTTCCTGCAGATCCGCAGTTTGAAGATCTGCCGTTTTATCCGTACTGCCGCCATACTCGGCTGGATTTGTTACTTACTCCCCGCAAAGATCATCCCCTGGGATAGTCTGTCCTCTCTGCGGTTTATCCAGTTTCCCTGGCGTCTGATGATCCTGACCTTACCTGCCTTCTGTATCTGTACCTGTGCGTTATTTACCTATGCCAGGGGGATGCGAAATACCGTCTTTACTCTTGGTATTACCCTGCTGGTCCTGATCAACGCCGGATTCCACATCCATGGTTTATGCAGTGACGCATGGGACTTTGGTATTACCTCAGATACGACCTATGAAGATATCCTTGCCGGGGAGATCATTGACCCCTATTTCAGCGCCACATATATGCGTGTAGAACTGGCAGGAGGAGAGTATCTTCCCCTGTATACCGCTGATTTCCGCAATTATCCACCTGTGATAAGAAATGCAGACGGCGAAAAACTGCCTGTATCTTACACAAAGGAAGGTAATACCCTCGCTTTCCATCTGTCCGAAGAATATAAAGATACTTCTCTTGTCTTACCGCTGACCTGGTATAAGGGCTATCAGGTACAGACAAGAAAAAACGGAACGTGGGCTGATGTTCCGACATTCCGGAGTAATGACGCGTTTGTGTTGTTTACGGCTGAAGACGGCGGGGATTACCGGTGTATCTATAAAGCTTCACCGGTAGTGATCATATCACGTCTGTGCAGCGTTACAGCTCTGATTTACCTTGTTTATAACTCGATGATATCCAGATCATCCGGCACAAAAACATTGCCGTGATAGTACTGTTTTGCTTCTGCAGTATAGGTTTCTCTGCGGTGAAGCAGATCCGTATCCTCAGTATGATAGATCAACAGATTCTTAACACCCAGACGTTCTGCTGTTTCTGCCGCGTCCTTCACCGTGGAATGGCCTGCACGTCCCGGGTGAAAGATCTCCTTGTCCATGTATCTGCAGAAAGACTCATGCATAAGCCATGTGCAGTGTTCCGCATACGCTTGTTCAGAATCATTGTACGGCTCATCCCCGAGACAGGTCAGTGTATCTGTCTTGTTATATTTCATCCGGAACCCGAACTGTCTGGCCGTCTGCGCATGGATGTCAAAAAATACTGTCTCGTGACCGGGAACTTTACGTACATCTCCATCCTGTACAATTTCAAAATGAATATAATCTTCCGGTTCTTCCCCTTCATTCAGGAGAAGATAACGCATACTATGACGCAGGATCTCAATAACTTCCTCATGACTATATACGGTAAGAGACCAGTCAGACCCTCTTCTTTTACTGCCGTGAATTAATCGTTCCAGCCAGAAGAATCCGGTAATATGATCCAGATGTTTATGGGTGATGAATACTTCCTGAATATCCCGGGGAGAATGCCCGGATACCCGCAGCTGTCTGATCAACCCGTTACCGCCGCCGGTATCCGTAAGAAAGCACTTTCCTTCTTCCTCAAGAAGAAAACAAGTATTATAACAATTTGTTACACCGGCATGCCCGGTACCTAACATTGTCAGTTTCATTGTTCGTCAAACATTCTCTGATACATACGATAATAATAGTCAATATACTCCTGACGGAACGGATCCTTTCTTTCTTCCATCATTGTCAGAAGATCTTTCATCTGACTCTGAAGAATCTGATGGATATCCTCAGGATATTTCATCTCCCGGCGGTGTAATTCATACTCGTTCTCATCCAGAATCTGGTATGTATGATCCGGATACAATTTAACATCGAGATCATAATCGATATTCTTGATTGCTTCACCGTCAAACAAACTGGGAGATGCCATATTGCAGTAATAGAAGATTCCTCCCTTACGCATCATGGATAAAACATTATACCAGCGGTTTGTCCAGAAAAAACATACTGCAGGTTCCTTGGTGATCCAGCGTCTTCCGTCCGCCTCGATTACAAATGACTTGTTGGTTACTGCCGTGAATCTCTCTTCATTCGCTTCCACAACAAAACCCTTGCACCAGGTACGATGCAGGGTTCCGTCGTGTTTATAACTTTGTATATAAACTTCTGTTCCTATTTCGGGTATCATACGTCTAACTATTGTACTACGAACCCCAAGGAATTCCAAAAGTTACTTGATAAAAGATTTCAGTCTGGACATGATCAGCGGAACGATCACCAGAGATAACAACATGGTAGGCACCATATACCAGGCATTGTAACTGATGCTTGCCGGAAGCGGTGTAGCCCAGTAGATCGTCCCGGCAATCACATGCAAAGCAAGACGAATCAGGTTGGTGACCATGACACCGGTATAAAATTTACCATAGTTCGGGAATAAACTGCTGAGGCCGTAAACACCAAACGCCACCGGGTATTCCATCATAAACTGCAGGAAGATCTGGAATAAGCTGAATCCGTCAGAATTCTGTACCAGGTACATCTGCCCGGTCATAAACTGCAGAACGACAGATAACACTCCTACCAGCAGACCTTTCTTCCATCCCAGATGATAAGAAGCCAGAATCAGAGGAATAACCCCTAATCCCAGGGTTCCTCCCTGAGGCATCTTGAAGAAAGGAATCTGATTGGATAACCAGTCAAACACAAAGAAGAGGGCTAAATACATACCCATGTACGCAATACTTCTGATCGAATCTCTGTTTTCCATAAAAAATACACCTCCGTTCGCGAAGGCGTAAGGGCTCACATGAACTCCCTACGCTAGCGTTGCCTAGATCAGGTGATAAGGGTTTTTCTCAGTGCTGTGCACACCCCTGTTCACATGAGTATTATAGCACTCTGAAAACATGTTACAATACGAATATGAGTATGATAAACGAAATGATCCGAAGCTTGCTGGAAGAACCGGATATGATCGCAGCTCTGGGAAATGTCAGCGCATGCATCAATGAGATGTATGATCGTCTGAACTGGGCAGGGTTCTATCTGGTAAAGAACGGTGAGCTTGTCCTGGGACCGTTCCAGGGAAAAACCGCCTGCACACACATCTCTTTTCAGGCCGGTGTATGCGGTGCCTGCTATCGTGAAAAAGCTGTACAGAGAGTAGACAATGTGCTGGAAAGAAAAGACCACATTGCCTGTGATTCTGCCAGCCGCAGCGAATTATGCGTACCGGTCATCGTCAACGGTGAATGTGTTGCGGAAATCGATCTGGATTCTCCGGAATTCTGCAGATTTACCGAAAAGGAGGAAAAAGAAATGCTCCAGGCAGCCCGGGATATTGCCGGGGCATGGCTGAAGCATCAGTGGTAATCAACGATAGAATTCGTAGATGGATGTTTTTTCAAACCAGTGCATGGCTTCATCGATTGCCTCGTTTGCCGCAAACAGTGAAGCTTTACAGTCACCGATCATGGTCTCTTTGATGAGACCCTTTTTTTCCAGAGCAGGCCGTACCTGTTCAAAGTCATCACTGTCCAGATCCAGATCCAGGTAACGTTTCCACTCCCTGGTCCCGTCAGGACGCCGGATACAGGATGCGTGGATACATATGGGCTTGCGTTCGCTGCGGTATTCCGCCAGATGCATGCACGTACAGGTCGTAAGATCTGTCCCAAGCATCAGCACATGCCCTTTCAATTCATATAATCGCGCTGTCGGTGATTCTTCGGAAAGCGGGAAATGCAGGGACTGCCGGTTGCACAGGATCTTCGCATAACGCCCGTAAGCCGCGTAGGATACCGCCGGATGTGAAGAACAGATCACACCGTCACGGTGACGGAAGTTGTCCGGAATATCCCCCATTCCGCGTAAATCCGTCTTCCCGATCTCATACGGAGGCATCTCCTCACGGATCATCTTCCAGTACTTCGGGTCTACCGGAGGCTTACTCCAGCCGCTGGGATCTGTATTATCTCCGGTCTGAACAGCCATCAGAATCGTGCCGCTTTCACCGACTGCCTCAATCAGCGCATCCACTACCGTTCTTGCCCCGCCTAACACAAAACCAAAAGAGGACAAGGAGGAATGTACTTCCAGGATCATGTTTTCTTCTACGCCAAGATCCCTGAGTGCCTTGACCAGGCTGTCTTTCGTCACTATATTCTGTATAACTTTATCCATAACCGAAACAAATCAATTCAATATTCTCTTCGTATTTTTCAATGCCTGTGATAGTTCTTTCAGAGCACTGCTGATTTCTTCTTCACTGTGATTTTCTTTTGTCCGTACCTGGCAGGCATGATCCAGAGCTTCTTTCAGTTCCGGATATGTGTCTGTATCAAGTTCACGGCAGGCGAGGATCATCTGATCCAGAATCATTTCCTTGTTCATAAGGTGTAAAGTAAATGCGCTGTATGCGCATTGATTATTGGATATCAGTCAGGAACTTTTCCAGTTTTTCCTTGATTTCGTTTTTATCAGCTACCCGGTCAATTCCTATAACATAAGGCATCTTTCCCCGGAGTTCTTCACTGAGATCACTCATAGTGATAACCAGATCTCCGTTAAAGTCGATCAGTGTATCCATATTACCGTGAACTGTTTTTATCGGTAAGGAATTCTCTGCAATAACCTGGTCGGCTTTAATCTTTAGGAACATACTCGAACCCATTCCAGCCCGGCAACAAACAATTGCTTTATATAGCATAAATATCCTCCATTTACTTGTGCTGCAACAACTCTAGTACTTTATCAGTATTTTCGGCATTTGCCAAGCCCTCAATGATCCCCCTGTCCTCCAGAACCGTTGCCAGCCACCCAAGCATATGCATGTATTTTTCCCCGTCAAGCGCGGACATGCAGATGACAACACGTACAGGATCATTTGTCTTATTGCCGAATTCTACCGGATCCTTAAGGATACCTACAGAGATTGCTGTTTTCAGGGCACCGGTCTCTGCCCTGCCGTGGGGAACCGCGAGATTATCGGTCAGAACGATATACGGTCCATGTTCAATGACATTCAAAACCATATCATCCACATATTCCGGCAGACAGATTCCGTGTTTAACCAGCGGTTCAGCACTGAGGCGGATCGCTTCTTCCCAATTCCGGGCGGGAACCCCGATTTGTATTAACTCTGATGATGTGTAGTTTAAAGGCATCCGGTATACTCCGTTATTAATCATACAACAGATTTCTTTTTTTAGCCCTATCATTTCAAAAAGTCGTATAATTATTCAAAGGAGTAATGTCTATGAATATCTATGAATCTGCCGAAGATTATCTTGAAGCTATTTTGATGATTCAGGAAAGAAAAGGAAATGTACGTTCCATTGATATCGCTGAAGAAAAGAACTTCAGTAAAGCCAGTGTCAGTATTGCCATGAAAAAACTGAGAGAAAACGGCTATATATCCATGGATAAAGACGGCAGTATCCGTTTACTTCCTCCGGGGAAAGAGATTGCTGAGCGTATCTATGAACGTCATCAGGCCTTTGCCAGATGGTTTGTCCAGCTCGGTGTAGATGAAAAAACAGCACAGGAAGATGCCTGCAGAATCGAACATGGACTCAGCGATGTAACTTTTGCCAAAGTGAAGGAATTTATTGAGACGCACATCCTGGCACAAGACAAATAATCACAGAATACCTGAATGAACAAAAGAGATTGTAATACAGTCTCATTTTGTGCACTTACAGCGGATCGTTTGCGGGTATAGGAAAACACCTGTATATCATGAGTTTTACAGCTCATTACTACAGGTGTTTTCAGTTATCTGATTACTTTACTGATCCAATCGTACTTCCTCTGGTTACCGGACCAAACTCCCTGTAAGGGATCTGCTTTTCATCCGGAGTATCTGTAACGATCAGCATCGTCTGTGTGGAATAACCAGCTTTTTTCACTGCGTCCAGATCTACTTCCACGACTGGCTCGCCGGCTTTGACTACATCTCCGGCTTTCTTCAGAACATGGAATCCGTTGCCCTGCATCTGAATCGTATCAATTCCTATATGGACAAGGAGTTCGGTTCCGTCAGCCATGATGACTGAGAACGCATGACCGGATTCATGGAGCACATCAATCGTTCCGTTTGCCGGAGATACGATCACACCATCCGTCGGCACGATCGCAACTGTCTGCCCGAGAACTTCCTGGGCAAAAGCTTCATCCTGAATCTGCGAAGCAGGAATAAACTCACCGTTGACCACCGCAACGATTTCATCATCCGTATGAGGAGCAATCGGTTCTGCAGGTTCAGCAACTGTTTTCCGGGCTGTTTTTCCGGTTTCTGCCGCATCGAGTTTTCCCTGTTTTTCATAGATACCGAACAGAATGAAGGTAGCGATAAACGATACGACCATAGCTATGACTGTACCCACACACGCCATATAGAAGTTCGTCATACTTTCACCGCCGATATATGCAGGAAGTACCAAAAGTCCCGGTGAACCGGACGCATAACGTCTGACACCGAATATGCCCAGGAAGAGACCGCCGACACCGCCGCCGATCATTGCGCCGATCAACGGATAGACAAACCTGAGGTTGATACCATACAGGATAGGTTCGGTAATACCCAGCACACCTGTAAGACCGGCAGATGTCGCCAGTTCCTTTGTATCACTGTTTTTGGAACGCATTGCCACCGCAAAACCGGCTGCGCCCTGCGCAACATTACTCGCCAGCATACCGGGACCGACAACCGTATCAAAACCCGTTGTAGCGAGATTGTTGACACCGATAGGAATCAGTCCATAGTGGGTACCGGTCATGACCATCAGAGGAGATAAGATACCTACCAAGGTAGGAACAGCCCATCCTGCAGTCGCATCCAGCCACTTGAAGAATGCGGCAATCAGATTACCTACCCAAGTTCCCAGAGGACCTAATACAACCAATGTTGCAGTTCCGGCAATCAGAAGACTCGCCAGAGGTACGGTAAAGAACTTGATCGCCTTTGGTGAAATCTTACTGACATAGTGTTCTACGATAGACATGAACCATACGCCGAGGATAATCGGGATAACCGATGAAGTGTAGCTGGCTAATGTTACAGGTAAGCCGAAGAAATGAATGGCTTCCCCTGCAGCCTTGGCTTCATTCACCATGGTGATAAACGCAGGATAAACCAGGATGCCACCTAGAGCCATGGCAACAAACTGGTTACACTTAAACCTTCTCGCCGCACTGGCACCCAGAAGAATCGGCAGGAAGTAGAATGCGGCATCCGCAAAAGCATTCAGTAACTTATAGGTCTGTGACGAATTGTCCAGGATCTTCATGACAACAAATAAAGCCATCAGAGCCTTGAGCAGACCGGCACCGGTAATCGCCGGAATGATCGGCTGGAAAATACTGGCAATTCCTTCCAGCAAGGCAGAAATCTTTGACTGCTGCTTTGCCGGTTCATCGTCTTCCGGTACCTGAGCCTGGGATTCGAAGCCACCTAACGCTACGATTTCCTGGTACACCTGCGGAACATCCGGACCGATAACGATCTGGTACTGTCCGCCTGCGTTAATGACAGACAGCACACCTTTGGTTGACTTCAAAACCTCTGTTTTGGCAAGACTCTCATCACGAAGACGGAATCTCAGTCTGGTAGCGCAATGTACTACCTGAGATACATTTTCCTTTCCGCCAACGTTTCCGAGGATAATACTGGCTAACTGCTTGTAATCCATAATCAATCTCCCTCTTTCTTTTATTCATCCAGGTCTGCGCCGTTACTGGCAATGACCTTTTTGTACCAGTAGAAACTGTCTTTTTTATAACGCTTCAGACTACCGCTGCCATCGTCATTCTTATCCACGTAGATCATACCGTACCGTTTCTTCATCTCACCGGATGAGGCTGAAACCAGGTCAATACAGCCCCAGGCAGTGAATCCGATCAGCGGGATTCCATCCAGTACTACAGCATCACGCATGGCTTCGATATGTGCCCGGAGATAATTGATCCTGTACGGGTCATGAACTGTTCCGTCTTCTTCCAGGACATCGTTTGCTCCCAGACCGTTTTCCACGATGAATAACGGTTTCTGATAGCGGTCATAAAGCGTGTTTATCGTAACGCGAAGTCCCAGAGGATCGATCTGCCAGCCCCACTCCGTGGATTTCAGATACGGGTTGACGACAGCCCTGAATACAGCATTTCCCGGACGTGCATGTGCCTTGAACACTTCCGGATCTGCCGTAGTACAGCGGCTGCAGTAATAACTAAACGCGATGAAATCAACGGCTCCGCTGCGCAGTACCTGTTCATCTTCAGATGTCAGACCGATATCAACACCAGACCGCTCCATACGCTTCTTTGCCCATACAGGATAAGCACCGCGAGCCTGTACATCAATGAAGAAATAATTATCACGATCTTTCTCCAACCCATCCCAGATATCTTCCGGATTACAGGTATACGGATAAAACTGTCCTGCCGCAAGCATACAGCCGATCTGGCTTCCCGGCATCAGTTCGTGAGCCAGGGTCACAGCTTTGGCGCTTGCCAGCAATTCATGGTGAGCCGCCCTGTACTTCACCTGTTCACGGTCTTCACCTTCTTCGAATACTATGCCGGCACCCATATAAGACATATGAAGCAGCATGTTTATTTCATTAAAGGTAAGCCAATACTTTACCAGGTCACGATACCGGGTGAAGATGATCCGGCAATAATGTACATATGCGTCAATCATGCGGCGGTCACGCCATCCGCCGTACTTCTTGATCAATGCTATCGGTGTATCAAAATGATCAATCGTCACAAGCGGCTCAATACCGTATTTGCGGCATTCACGGAACAGGTCTTCATAGAAAGCCAGACCCTGTTCATTCGGTGTTTCATCATCCCCATCCGGCAGGATACGTGTCCATGCGATAGACAGCCGGTAACACTTGAATCCCATCTCATGGAACAGCCGGATATCCTCTTTATAATGATGATACATGTCAATTGCTTCATGGGCCGGATATATATACCCCGGCTCGCAGGAAAGCATTTTCTTTTCCCCGCGGGATACAGCCATACGTTCCGGTCCGTAAGGGACAGTATCCACACTGGATAAACCTCTTCCGCCGAGGTCATACGCTCCCTCACATTGATTTGCGGCCGTCGCACCGCCCCACAGGAATCCTTCAGGAAAAACTTTCATGATTGCCTCCTTTATAACAAAAATCACACCGAACATTCCAACCTGTCCCGTGTGATATTATTTATTAAGTCTGACAGATTCGTTCGAAACAATACTGGTATCTAATCATTAATACTTCTATTTATATACTAAAACATTATCTTGTGAAAAACAATTTCAGTTAGTAAAAAGGCTGTTTTACAGCCTTTATTACATGTAATTATTCCAGGATGGTGATTCTTCCTTCCACATGCGCATCCAATCTCTGGTGCGTCATGAAGTATTCCTCAACAATGTTGTTTACGGATGTGGCAACCACTTTCGGACGCATATTCTTGCGTACTTCCGCAAGCGGTACACCAAGGAATTCATCGAAGTTATTGTAGTGATATTGTTGTAAACCAATCTTCAGGCGGTCATCATCTTCGACTTCTCTGCCGTTGAATTCCAGGGTTTCTATAGTATGCGTAGATTTACGGTAAACGATATGTACACCGCGGGAGAACTGATAGAACTCTGTTTCTCCGATCCAGGCATCATCCCGCATCAGGTGCTGCACCATCTGCCGGAACTGTTTCCCGGTCATCTCCACCATCCATACATTGTCGTCAAACGGTGTATTCTCCAGCAGTTCCTGATATTCAATGACCGGTCCCATCTCTTTCTTGCGGATTGAACCGGAACCGAACATCATAATGTCAAAACTGCTCTCATCCTGCATCAGATCTGCGTAGAGATTCCCCATCTCGGTTTCTTGTTCACGGGATGGATGTGTCAGTTTTCTTGCCCAGCGGGTAACCACCCGCTTGTATTTTTTGTCGGTTTCCTGACGGTAACGGTCAAGGAGTTCGGACATGACCGGATCTGTATCCGCTGTATCTTCGTTGATTGGTATACATTTCCAGTCTTCCATGGCAATACGATGATGGTCTGTATCATAGACGATATCCATGCGTCCGATGATGGATGTGCCTGTGCCTGCCTGCACGATCGTGATGTTATTTACAACTTCCGGAAACTCCATGAAGGTATGTGAGTGCCCTCCGATGATCATATCCACACCGAAATCCGGATCCAGGATCTTCGCAAGTTCCCGGTCTTTATCTATACCGATATGCGTAAGCAGAACCGTCATATCCGTATCCGTTGTACGGTAGTTATCACAGATGATACCGATGACCTGGGCAGCCTGACGGATATCAATCAATGTACCGATGATCTTCTCCCCTTTCAGTGAAGAAATCACTTCTTCTGTCAGGATACCGATAAACAAGATACGCATACCTCCGACGTCCAGATTGATGTACGGCACAAACAGACGCGCGTTATTCAGCGTAATATACAGGTCTGCGTTGATGATGGGAAACTGTGCGCATTTCTCCAGGAACAGAAGATGTGAAATACCGTAATCCACTTCATGATTGCCAATCGTCACCACATCCGGACGCAGCTGGTTGATCAGATCGATCGTGGATAATCCCTGATAGTCTTCATCAATGATCGAGCCCCGGAACATATCGCCCGCAATCGCGTAGATCACATTCTCCTGTTCTTCACGCACACGGTTGACATAACCGGAAAGTCTGGACAAACCCCCGACGTTCTTCCCGTTAACGGTCTTTGGCAGAAAGTCTCCGTGCATATCGTTGGAATGCAGGATCGTTAGTTTTTTTCTGGGCATGTTCAGCTCCTTTCTGGGGTTAATATCAATTATTCTTCTTCAGTCAGTGCTTTGCCGGAGGTCCAAGCCTGTCCGACTTTTTCTCCTACGGTATAATATCCTGCCTGGAACTGATCAAAGATCAAGGCATTGAGTTTCTGCGGATCCACTTTGTCCTTTTCATTCAGCACGTTTTCTTCAGCCTGTACATTCAGGATATTTCCGACAATCGCGTACATGTTTGCGACATCGATTTCCTCAGCCAGTTCACATTCCATGACCACCGGGAATTCTTCAATGACCGGCGCGTTGCAGTAGGTACTCTTTACTGCGTGAAGATGTGTTCTTTCAAACTTGTCTTTCACATCGTTGGCGGATACCATGCCGAAGTAATCGGCTTCGGTAACGTGATCCTGATCAGCGATACTAACGGTAAATGCCTTCATTTTACGGATATTATCCGTTGTCTTATGTTCAGAAGCCAGGAACAGGGCAATCTGTGTATAGTCACTGATCATACCCCAGGCAGCGTTCATCACATCCACCTTTCCTTCTTCATCATATGTCGCGATCATCAGCACCGGCATCGGGAATACAGCCGGAATCTTCCCAAGATCTTTTTTCATTTTTCGCTACCTCCTGTCACCATTGTAACATAAGAAAAGCCTGTATCCGATACAGGCTCACTTCCCGCTACTTAGTCGTTTCTCTCCAGGAGTTCATCCAGGGTCTTACCATATGACGGCAGGAATTCCTCCATAAATACGGTGATTTCCGGGAGTCCTTCAGTCATGCGTATGAGTGATTCCCGGGTGGATTTCTCCGCGGTAATGAACTCGGTATTCCCGGCACTGCGTTCTTCGACACACTTGATCAACGCGGATAGTTTGTCAGCAGCTTTGATATATAAGTCAAGCTGTTCATCCCGGGCAAAGATATCCTGATACTCTTCCTGCAGGTCTTTGGGGAGCTGCTCAAGCAGCTGATGTTCAGCATCATCTTCCACCTGGCGGTATGCTTTGCGGATACTCTCGTTGTAGTATTTTACCGGTGTGGGCATATCCCCGGTGATGATCTCTCCGGCATCATGGTAGAGTGCCTTGACAGCTGCCCTGTCCGCGTTTAAATTACGCTGATAACGGACGTTCCCGATCACACACAGCGCATGTGCAATCATCGCCACTTCCAGTGAGTGTTCGCTGAGATTCTCGTGCCTGGCATTACGCATCAGGGCCCAGCGTTCGATATATTTCATTCTGGATAAAACCGCAAAAAAATGACTGTTCATATTCTTTCCTCTTTGTATCAGTGTAACAGAAAAACAAGACTCTTGGTTTACAGTAATTGTTTATACTCTTCTTCCCGGAATCCGACAAGTACACGGTCATCACAGATCACCAGCGGCCGTTTTACCAGCATACCGTCTGTGTACAACAGTTGAATCATTTCCTCGTCACTCATCTGTGCCAGTTTATCCTTCAGATTCAATTCTCTGTACAGACCTCCGCTGGTGTTGAAGAAACGTCTTGCCGGCAGACCGCTCCGGGCGATCCACTGACGCAGTTCTTCCTCTGTGGGGCGCTCCTGTTTGATGTTTCGGTATTCATATGACAGATTGTGAGCATCCAGCCACTTCAGCGCTTTCTTGCATGTAGAACATCCCGGATAACAAATTACCAACATATTTCTGCCTCTCTTCCTCTTCTATGATATAGTATCTTTTGTTTCGGAGGAAATAGTATGGAACAGAAGTTATTCCGCAGACGTGTGATCATGACCGTTTTCGGCGTTTGTCTCTGTGGTTTCAGCGTCGGTATCTTCAGTTTTTCCAATCTCGGCATGGATCCCTTCCAGGTACTCGCACACGGCCTGTGGAATCTTACAAATCTCAGTTTCGGCACGTTCTATGTGATTCTCAACGCAATCATGCTGGTGGCTGTATTTGTGCTGGACCGCAGTAAGATCGGTCTTGGTACATTGATCAATCTGTTTCTGTTAGGATATATTGCGGATTTCTCCCTGGGTTTGTGGAGCAGGTTGTTTCCGGAACCGACAACAGTAGTCCGGGTGTTGTCCCTGATTTTTGCGATCGTGGTGATCTGCCTGTCTTCCGCATTGTATATGACCAGTAATCTTGGCGTATCCACATATGATGCCGTGGCACTGATCATTACGGAAAAATATCCCAGGCTTCCCTTCCGTCTTGTACGTATCGCCACAGATCTTCTCTGTGTGATCATCGGTGTTCTCTTTGGCGGAGTTGCCGGGATCGCGACGATCATCACTGCCTTCTTCATGGGACCGCTGATCAGCTGGTTTAACAAGACTGTAGCAGTTCCCCTGCTGAACAAATAAGACTGCACTGC
>JAFRMA010000083.1 GCA_017430925.1 Solobacterium sp.
AAAGAAAACGGCATGTGCCGTTTTCTTTACAAGTATCGGTTATTCTGCGGTGAATTCAGGACTGAGATCTTCCCCGTTGGAAGCGATGACTTTCTTGTACCAGAAGAAACTATCCTTGCGGTAGCGGTCCAGGGTTCTCAGGTCAAATTCATCACGGTCTACGTAAATAAAGCCGTAACGTTTCCGTACACCTTCGTGTGTGGATACCAGGTCTACGGCGCTCCATGGGCAGTACCCCATCATCTCTACACCGTCAGTGATGGCCAGACGCATCTGTTTGATGTGTTCTGTCAGGTATTTGATTCTGTACGGGTCATGGACTCTGCCGTCTTCGGTCAGTGTATCGTAGGCGCCGAGACCGTTCTCTGTAATGATAATGGGTAATCTATACCGGCTGTAGACTTCTCTCAGGGTATTGCGGAAGCCGACAGGATCGATCTCCCAGCCAAACTCTGTCTTCATCAGATTCGGGTTTTTCACGTTCTTTGCGACACCCGCAAGACCACGGGAATTCTGCTGGTCTCCGCCGCCTGTCTCCGTACCGTCACTCTCTTCCACAGTACCGGTGGAATAGTAGTTGAATCCGATGAAATCCGGATGCCCATTAGCCAGAGCTTCGGCATCCCCTTCATGGAATTCCGGGCAGGCGTCATGTTCTTCAAGATAGGACCAGACAAGATTGTTGTACTTGCCGTAGACCGCCATATCCAGATACAGCCAGTTCCGGATCGCGTTCATGTTCTGGGCTGCGATGGTATCCTCCGGCTTGTTGGAATTCGGATAGATCAGGGCGATATTCGGGGCAGGTCCGATCTTGGCTTCCGGTAACATCTCGTGGCATAAAGCCATCGCCTTGGCCTGTGCCACTAACATATGATGATTCTGCTGGTAAGTCTCCTTCAGGACATTCTCCGTGCCTTCCGGGATACATAATGTACCGATCATCGGTCCCACCAGTGTCAGCATATTCTGTTCGTTGATCGTCAGCCAGTACTTTACACGGTCTCCGAAGTTCTCAAACATGACTTTTGCGAAGTTCACAAACCAGTCCACCGATTCCGGATTGGACCAGGAACCTCTCTGATCCAGGGCTGCCGGCATATCAAAGTGGAACATCGTCACCAGCGGTACGATATCATGCGCCAGGCATTCGTTGATCACATTGTTGTAATACTCGATACCCTTGGGGTTTACCGCGCCGGTACCTTCCGGCAGGATCCTTGACCAGGAGATGGAAAAACGGTATACCTTGAAGCCCATTTCCGCCATCAGCGCGATATCTTCCTTATACCGGTGATACTGATCTGCGCATACATCCAGTTCCGAAGTTCCCTCCGGTACTTTCTTGACATCCTGACAGGATGGTCCCTTGCCATCTTCCAGATTGGCTCCTTCTACCTGATACGCAGAAGTAGATGCGCCCCAGAGGAAATTCTCCGGGAATGGTTTTAATTGTTTATGGATCATGATTATTACTCCTATCTGTTTTCATTATAGCGAAAGATTCCAGCCGTTGTCGTTATGATAAATCATCAGTTTTGTCATTCCTCCGTCAATCACGATGTTTTCACCGGTAATGAATGACGCCTTGTCTGAGCATAGATACAACACCATGTGCGCAATATCCTCCGGCCTGCCTACCCTGCCTGCCGGCTGCTGCAGTGCATCAGGACCGTCCCAGGTATCTCCGTGGGTATCGATCCATCCCGGGGATATGGAATTCACCCGGATCTTTGGTCCAAGACTGACTGCCAGGGCATGCGTCAGGGCAGCGATTCCCCCTTTGGCGGCAGTATAACTCTCCGTCTGCGGCTGTGACATCCTGTCTCTTGATGAAGAGATATTCACAACAGAGGATCCGCTGCGGAAATACGGCAGGAACAGCTTTGTGAGGTAGAACGATGCGGTCACTCCCACATTCAGCGCATAGTTGAATTCTTCGTATGTACAGTCTTCTATGCCCTTCATCAGCGGTTTGGCATTGTTGACGAGGTAATCAATGTGTCCGTGTTTCCGGATCACGTATTCCGCAAATTCTTCCAGTACGTTCTTGTCGGCAACATCTCCGGTGTAGTGATTTCCTTCCGCGATATCAATCACTTCAACGTATGCGCCTTCGGCACGGAAGAGCTCCGCGATACATCTGCCTATGCCTGACGCTCCGCCGGTAACCACAACAACTTTATCTTTGAAATTATATTCCATAACCTGTACTCCTTAAGATAAATCCTCCGGCAGAATAAACCGGAGGATTTATAAAACCTGTATTAATAATCAGAACGTGAATAGGAATTCTTCATCACATTGGTCGCTTCATCCAGGACCTTGGCAAGGATCTCATCGGTCTGTTCCCTGACCATTGCGGTGATCTTCTCGTTGACTTCTCCGCAATACTCCGGCACATTCTTCACTCTTCTCTTTTTCTTCAGGTATTCCTTGTCTGCCGCAACGATCATCTCCAGACCTTTGCGCAGTACAGAACTCTGGTAACGTTCCACCAGGGATTTACTATTCTTATAGCTTGCGTCTGCCAGGGCCGCAATGATCCTGTTTGCCCAATAGAAGCTCTCGGTCGTTACCTTGGCTGTGGTATTGGCCAGATATTCCGGCGCTGTTTCAATGTTGGCGTAGTACGGCACAAGCGCGTTGAACATGTTGGAACCCATGGCTACCCACTCTACTACACGGATCTCTTCCGGCAGATACGGACGGATCTGTACCAGGGTCACGAAGTCATTGCGGTTGATACCGATCACACGGTACTGGTTGCGGCGGGAAGGATCTCCGTATTTGGCATACGGATCAAACTCGGTATTCTGGTAGTGATTGGACAACGCCCACTTCACTTCATCCACAGTGATCTTGTGCTCCGGCTGGCGGCACCACGGGATATCATCGTCATCCGGGCGGTAATCCGCGTTGATTCCGTCCCAGCTGTTGGAACGGGGATTGAAGTATCTCTGTACTGCCCATGCCCGAGGTGTATTGTAGGAATGATCCTGGTCGGAATGACTGCCGAAGGCATAACGCGCGTTGAACTTGCCGTCCATGGACAGATCCAGATGATTCTCCGCAATGAACTCACGCAGGTCTTCGGAACACATATGTTCCTTCTGTTCACCAAACGCGTCATCCAGGTCAAAGTCAGCGATACCGAACTGGTTCGGCGCTACCACGTAGCAATCGTCCGGCACTCTTCTGGCAATCCAGTGATGACCGCCGATCGTCTCCAGCCACCAGACTTCATCCACGTCCTGGAACGCGATTCCGTTCATTTCATAGGTACCGTATTGTTCAAGGAGTGCGCCCAGACGCTGTACGCCTTCTCTAGCGCTGCGGATATACGGCAGGGTGATATAGACCAGGTCTTCTTCACCGATACCGCCTGGCTGTTCTGCTTTCTTTCCCTGTGCCGGCACATAACGTACTAACGGATCCCCCGCGAGCACTCTCTCGTTGGAGGTGATCGTCTCCGTGGCGGTCATCGATACGTTGGCTTCATTGACACCGGCAGCTGCCCAGATACCCATCCCTTCTTTGGCGTTGGGCATCGCGATATAACGCATAGGATCATCCGGAAGATCGATCTCCAGATGAGAGATGACGGTTTTGTATTTTCTTGGCTGATCTTTCGGCTGGATCACCGCAAACTTCTTGGGAAGATACCATCCGTGTCCGGAATCTTCATTTCTCGCGGTAAACGTAGAACCATCATAAGATGCGTTCTTCCCTACCAGCATGGTTGTACAAGGCATGATTATACCCTCTCTTTCTCGTCTTTATTATACTCTTCACGCAGGATCGCATATACCGCAATATCGATCAGGCCACGGTTGTTCCGGGCTGCCTGACGCAGTACGCCTTCCTTCTTCATCCCGGCTTTGCGCATGACTTTTCCGGAGTTCACATTCTCGACATCGTGGATCGCCTTGATCCGGTTCATCCCGACTTCTTCAAACATGAAGCGGATCACTTCCTGTAAGGCTTCTGCCATATATCCGTTACCCCACCAGGCATGACCGATACAATAGCCAAGTTCGACCTCTTCAATCTCATCGTTCTGATGCACACCGGAGATCGATCCGATGATCTCACCGATTTCTTTTAACTCGATTGCCCACTGGTAATAATTCTCCTGTGCATAACTGTCGACCCACATCTGTGTTACCTTGCGGGATACCTCCGTATCTGCATGTACCGGCCAGGTGAGATATCGTACCACCCGTTCGTCATTCGCCCAGTTCCTGTACATGACCTCTGCATCTTCCATACGGTATTGGCGCAGGATCAGCCTCCTGGTTTCCAGTGTTTTCGTCCCCAAGTGTTTCATCTGTTACCTCCTTACGCTCTGGAAGATTTATTTCTGATTCTGGCTGTGACAACCGCAATCACCGAAACAAGCAGAAACATTGCGGTATAGTTGATAAAGATATCCATGTACGCGCTCTTTGCCAGCGGTTCAATAAACTGCGTCAGCCAGACAGCCGCAAAGGCCAGCAGCATCGTCGGTATATATACAGCGATTGCCCGCAGAAACAGATTCTTCACCGGGAGATGTCTGGCTAATTCATACGCGGCAATACCGATCAGCACGATCACTGCCCTGGTGATTTCATGCCAGTTCCCGCTGGGGTCATTCCTTACTCCTGCCGCAAGATACAAGATACTGTTCAGCAATGTCGCAAACGTATAAACAACACAGTAAATAAATACGGCTTCTTTCAGCCACTGATTCCATATTCTTTTCATTTCAAACTACCTACCTGATACTTCCATAACTCCGATTTGTATTATCTTAGCACATACCGGTGAAAAGAGTTCAGGATATCCTCACTCTTAGACAAAAGAGCCCGGATTATCACATTTACACTTAAGGGATAAATGTGGAAGGAATGACTATTGTACATTAGAATATACATATTACAGGAGTAATACATATGAGAATCGATGTATCATGCTTTTCTGGTCATTATCTTGTCCGGTGCCTGAAAGAAGAAGACATCCCGGAGATCCTGGAACTGTGCCGTAAGAACACATTGTTTTACCAGTACTGTCCTCCGTTTGTCAGTGAAGAGACAATTCTCGCGGATATGCACGCTCTGCCTCCCCGCAAGGAGTATAAAGACAAGTATTATCTGGGATACTATGAAGGTGACCGGTTAACTGCCGTGATGGATCTGATCCTGGAATATCCGGACACACAGACGGCGTTTATCGGTTTCTTCATGATGGAGATCTCCGTGCAGAAACAGGGGATCGGAAGTCAGATCATCCGCGAATTATGCGGGCATCTGAAAGAAACCGGGTTCTCTGCAGTACGTCTGGGATGGGTCAGAGGAAATCCTCAGGCTGAGTCATTCTGGCATAAGAACGGGTTTGTGGAAACCGGTGTTACCTATGATACGGAGAACTATACGGTAATCGTTGCCCGGAAGGATCTTTGAAAGGAGTAAACGATGGATATTGAAATTCTATTACTACTACAGGAGTTCAGAAACGGTGCAGGAGCCGTCCTTGCGGACTTTCTTTCCAAGATGACTTTCCTGGGTGAACTGAATACCGCAATCGTGATCATGGCTGTGGTCTACTGGTGTATCAGTAAGGACTTCGGCACATATCTTCTGATGGGATGGAGCGGGAACCGCCTGGTTAACGGTACACTCAAGGTTACAGCCTGTGTCTATCGTCCGTGGATCAGAGATTCCCGGATCGTACCGTATGGCAATACCCAGGCTACCGCAACCGGGTATTCCTTCCCCAGTGGTCATTCGATGAATGCCGCATCCGTTTTCGGCGGTGTCTCGGTGAGAAAGGATCTGCCGCGGACCCTGCGTATCGTTACCGGTATGATCATTGTGCTGATTTGTTTCAGCCGTGTTTTTGTCGGCGTACATACACCGCAGGATGTCCTTGTCGGCGCAGCTGCGGGAATCCTGGTGATGTGGTTAACGATAAAGCTGATGGACCGGATCAGAGAACATCCCGGAAAAGACAAGATCGTCATGTGGACCGGAATCGTTCTTGCCCTCGCGGTTGCCTTGTACGCCCGGTTTAAATCTTATCCTGCAGACTATGACGCGGAAGGTAAACTGCTGGTCGACGGGATGAAGATGGCCAATGACACGTTTAAAGCTGTAGGATGGTGTTCTGCTTTTCTCACCGGATGGGTGCTGGAAAGACGTTATGTCCGCTTCTCTACCGATGTGTCCGGTATTGCCAGGGTTATCCGTCTGGCTTGCGGATTATTATGTTACTACGCAGTCAGTCTGATTCTCGTTCCGCTGCTCAAAAGCTGGATTCCCGGCACTGCCGGAACGGTCATCTCCTGCTTTGTACAGATGTTCTATATTACATTCTTGTTTCCGTGGTGGATCAGGCTTATCGAGAGATCTGCCGGCAGGTCACAGACAGATCTGAACAGGAATTGACAAGAACACACTTCTTTCATCTACTATACTGAATTCATCAGGAAAGGAAGAACCCGGCATGGAATGGCTGACTTGTATACGTACGGCAATCGATTACATGGAAGATCACCTGACCGAAAACATCAGTGCGCAGGATGTGGCCAGGCAGGTATATCTTTCCCCTTTCTTTCTGCAGAGAGGGTTTTCTCTGATGACCGGTTATGGTATCGGAGAGTATATCCGTAACCGGAGATTGTATCAGTCCGCGTTGGATCTGAGAGATACCGGTGAGCGGATCATTGATATCGCCTTGAAGTACGGGTATGAAACACCGGAAAGCTTTACCAAGGCATTCTCACGCTTCCATGGTGTTACGCCCAGCCAGGTGCGCAGCGGCGCCGCCTTCCGTGTCTTTCTTCCTCTGAGAGTAGATGTATCTGTACATGGAGGAAATCAGATGGAGTATAAGATCGTACCGATGTTTCCGTTCAAGGTCATTGGTTTTCAGAAAGTGTTTGACAACGAGACAGCGTATGCGGAGATCCCGAAGTACTGGGATGAGATCTGCGAAAAGTACGCAAATAACGTATACGCAGGAAATGAGCCAGCCAACCCATACGAAAAGGCATTGGTAGACAACTGTATCGGGGAATACGGGGTATGTATCGATGACCTCGGAGATGGCAAGTTCAGGTATCTGATTGCCGGCAAATATACCGGCGGTGAAGTGCCGGAGGGAATGGTCATTCATGAGTTTCCCCGGTGTGAGTGGGCAGTATTCAACTGTCTTGGTCCAATACCAGAAGCCATGCAGAGTGTGAATACCCGGATCTTCCGGGAATGGCTTCCGGGAAATCCCGAATACGAACTATACGGCAATGCGAATGTCGAGTGGTATGACTGTGTCAACGGGGAGAAAGATGATCCGGACTATCACAGCGCAATCTGGGTACCGGTAAAACGGAAAGACTAGAAGTATATAAAAGCCTTAGTCCTGAGACTAAGGCTGTTTTACTTATTCCTGGTTCATCTTCGCTTTTGTATTCTCGATCCAGGCAGGTAGTTGTTCGCCAAGTGAACGGAATCCGATCTTGCTTTCCGGCAATGTCGGCTTCTGCCCGTATCTGCGGTGACTGCGTACATAGGAGTGTAAAGCTTTCAGGGATAATCTTGCCTGTCTGTGTTCCGGGTCATAGTCAATGATCTTAACCCGTACGATATCCCCTTCCTTGACATACCTGGTGATGTTTCTTACATAGCCGTCACTGATCTCGGAGATATGAATCAGACCGGTAACGTTGTCCTGCAATGCCACAAAAGCACCGTACGGCTGTATACCGGTGACTTTCCCTTCTACGATTTGTCCGATCTCATAGTTCATCTTAAGTTCTCAACTTCTCGACAAGTATATCACAGGCTGTAAATAATGTGCTATACTTTCGGGGAGGTAAATTATGCTGAGAACGATGTATCCTTTCTGGTCTGCCTTGACAGCCGCTGTTATAGCTCAATTTCTGAAACCGTTTTTCTTTTATATGCGTAAGAGAAAGTTCCGCTGGCGTTATATGTTCAGTACCGGAGGCTTCCCCAGTTCCCACAGCGCGCTGGTCGCAGCCCTGGCAATGTCTGTAGGTCTGCAGGAACATTTCAGTTCCACATTGTTTGCGGTATCCCTGGCTCAAGCGGTAATCGTGATCTACGATGCGGCCAATGTACGCTTCTATTCCGGACTGAATATCCGGATCACCAGACAGCTGGTTAAGGACGTGGAAGAAGAACTGAACACGGTATTTGACAACCCGATTTATGATGCTAAAATCAAAGATGTTCTCGGACATACATGGACAGAAGTGATCGGGGGAGTAATGCTGGGACTGGCAATTGCCCTGCTGTTTCACTTCGGATCATAGAAAAGAGGTTATATGACAGAAGAAGTTAAAGAACCAATGACAACCGATCCCTCAGATGTTTTGGAGCGGATCGAAAAGACTATAAACAAGATCAGACCATATATCCAGGCAGACGGTGGTGATGTACAGCTGGTGGATTACCAGGATGGTGTCGTCACGGTACGTATGCTGGGTGCCTGCGCAGGATGTATGTCTCTGGATGTAACATTGACCGAAGGTATCCAGGCAATCCTGATGGATGAAGTACCGGAAGTTACTGGTGTAAAGATGGATGAATCCGTAAGCTTCTCTGAAGCCGGTATACCATCCGGATACATGTACTACTGAGATGCGCAAGCATCTTTTTTGTTTTACGAAAGATTTCAGATTTTTTCCGGAGATTCTCCGATTTTTTTCTGCATTTTCCGTATTTTCAGGATTTATTTGCGTAATTCGGTGATTTTTTGTTGACATTCCGCAATTCTCATCATTTTATAGTTATATAACGGAGGAATGTTTATGGAATATCCTTTTGAACAGTTTGGATCCATGGTCTTCGGCGAGCGGGAGATGAAAGATCGTCTTCCCAGCCCTGTCTATAAATCCTGGAAGAATACGGTAGCCAACGAAGAGACTCTTGACCGGCAGACGGCGGACGCGATTGCGCACGCCATGAAACGCTGGGCCCTGGAGAAAGGCGCTACGCATTATACACACTGGTTTCATCCGATGACCGGTACGACCGCGGAGAAACACGAATCCTTCATCGATGCGGATGACAACGGAGAACCCCTCACCCACTTTTCGGGAAGAACACTGATCAAGGGTGAACCGGATGCGTCCAGTTTCCCCAGCGGTGGTTTACGTGCTACGTTTGAGGCCCGCGGATATACGTACTGGGATGTGACATCCCCTGTGTTTATCCGTGAGAATGTCTTATGTATACCGACAATCTTTGTGTCCTACAACGGGGAATCCCTGGATAAGAAAGAACCCCTTCTGCGGTCCATCAAAGTAATCAACGAAGCGGCCACACACATGGTCAACCTGCTTGGTGAAAAAGATGTACGTTCCTGCATGCCGATGTCAGGACTGGAACAGGAATACTTCCTGATCGACCGGAAATACTACGAGAAACGCGATGACCTGCGCTTTACCGGGAGAACATTGTTCGGCGCTCCTGCCCCGAAGGGACAGGAACTCGGAGATCACTATTTCGGGGCGATTCCGGACCGTGTAGCTGCGTTCATGGCAGATGTGAACCAGGAACTGTGGAAGCTTGGAATCTACTCCAAAACCGAGCATAACGAGGCAGCACCGGCACAGTTTGAGCTTGCCTGCCTGTACAACAACGCCAATGTCGTTGTGGACCAGAACCAGCTGGTCATGGATATCCTGAAGAAGACAGCGCAGAAACATCACCTGGCATGTCTCTTACATGAGAAGCCCTTTGCGGAGATCAACGGGTCCGGCAAGCACGATAACTATTCCATCGTTACCGACAACGGACAGAACCTCTTTACTCCCGGTGATAAACCGGCAGAGAACATCCGTTTCCTGGTCTTTGTCTGTGCCTTTATCAAAGCTGTGGATACTTATGCGGAATTACTGCGGATGAGCGCTTCCAGCATTGGAAACGACCTGCGTCTCGGGGCCAGCGAAGCACCTCCGGCAATCATCTCCATCTATCTCGGAAGTTATATCGAAGATATCCTGAAGAATCTGGTCGAACCGAAAAAGACGAAGAAAACAGAATCCAGACAGGAACTGAACCCGATCCTGGGTCTCTCCTATATCCCGCACGACAACAACGACCGCAACCGTACCTCCCCGATCGCCTTTACCGGAAACAAGTTTGAATTCCGTATGGTCGGTTCCTCCATGTCCGGTGCTTTCCCGAATACAGTGCTGAATACGATCATGGCAGATTCTCTGAATGAGATGAGCAAGGAACTGGAAGGAATCAAGTATCTCCAGGATGTACGTACAAAAGCCCTGGAATTATGTAAACAGATCCTGATCAAGCATAACCGTGTCTTGTTCTCCGGAGACGGATACTCCAAGGCATGGGTGGACGAAGCCGAAAGACGCGGTCTGCCGAATATCTCCTGTTTCATTGAATCGGTCAACGTCATGGGCAGAGATAAAACGATCAAGTTATTTGAGAAACACAAGGTCTATACCCGGATCGAATTACTCGCAAGAAAGTCCATCTACATCGAGCAGTATATCAACACGATTGCGATTGAAGCCAAGACCCTGTGTGAAATGACCGAGCAGTATATCCTTCCCGCAATTCGTGATGAACTGGCACCCTATGCAGGCTTTGATATGGACAGCGAAAGAACACCGCGGTTTATCCGTAACCGGTATGCGGAATTATCTTCCATCATGGATAATCTCTATGACGAAACAGAACATCTGAAAGCAGATATGGAGAATATCTTCAGCGCTCCGGTATCGGAAGATAACGGCTGGAAAGTCCACGATGTCATCTGTAAGGATCTTCTGAAAATACGTGGGTATATCGACGCATATGAAAAATCCGCAGACAGCAGGTATTACCCCCTTCCGCGGTACAAGGAAATGTTGTTCTTCTAAACAAAAAAACAGTTCATGCTGAACTGTTTTTATTGTGTGTCTATGTTGATCTTCTTATCCGCAAGCCTGCTGATGACCAGATCCTTGCACAGGTAGTAGATGACCGAGAAGATCGGTACACCCACAAACATACCGATGATACCAAACAGCGCGCCGCCCACCAGGATTGCAAACATGACCCACAGCGCAGGCAGACCCATGGAATCTCCGAGAATACGCGGACCGATGATGTTACCATCGATCTGCTGGAGAATCAGGATAAAGATTGTGAATTCCAGTGCTTTCGTCGGGCTGATGATCAACAGGATAAAGATACAGGGAATCGCGCCGATAAACGGTCCGAATACCGGAATCATATTCGTAATACCGATCACGAAGGAAATCAGCGGTGTATACGGTATACGCATGATGGAAGTACAGAACCAGCACAGGATACCGATGATCAGGGAATCCAAAGCTTTTCCGAAGATAAAACTATTGAACATGGAAGCTGTCAATTTCCACAGATAACTCAGTCTTTCCGCACCGGCTTTATTGAAGACCGCGTTGACAACCATACGTACCTGGTTGGTAAACTTCTCTTCATCCAGAAGGATATACAAGGCAATGATCACACCGATAAAGAAGTCAAAGATCGAACTGACAATATTCACCGAGTAATTGATGATCCGCGGCACCATGGTTGCGGCATTGGTGATCAGCTGCGTGATATTGGTACGCAGATGTTCATAAATCGTTTCAATAAATTCCGCGTACTGGCTGTCACCTAAAGCAGCCACCCATTTCTCCACCGTACGCAAATAGCCATCCATGGAGTTGATCAGTGTACCCATACTGGAACCCAACTGAGGAATCAGAACCATAAAGAATGTCGCAATCACCAGCGCAAAGATGATCATGGTGATCAGTACAGCTGCACTTCTCTTTGTCTTATCTTTTAGTGGTGTCTTAGCCAGCCATACACTCTCCGCCCTTCTTCTTAACGGCAGTAAGATGAAGGCCAGTGCCAGACCCAGAATAAACGGGGTAACTGCGGAAACAAACTTAGCGAAGAATCCCGCAAGATTACCGATATTCCGCAGTAAAAACCAGATTGCCAGCAGGATTGCGCCGGAAACCGTAAGAATCAGTATATTTTCCCGTACTCTATCGTTAAAATCAAATTTCATACAATGGTATTATATCGCAGAATCCGGAGAATTCGATATAATAATCCTATGAGCATCTATACAGTCATGACATTTAATCTGATGAACCGCCTGACTTCCGCGTCTTTTCATCGCCGGGCTTCAGGAATCCTGGAATTGATCCGCACCTATGATCCGGATATTCTGGGTATTCAGGAGTTCTGTGATTATATGCTGGAGGATCTGGATTCGTTAACCGATACTTATACCATGATCGGAGCCGCCAGAGGAGCCAGACCTTCCTTTGCGAATGAACGGAATTGTGTCCTGGTGCGTAAAGGAATGTTCAAGGTACTGGACAGTCATACGTACTGGTTAAGCAAGACTCCGGATATTCCTGGCAGCCGTCTTACGGGAAGTATGTTCCCGCGGATCGTAACCATGGTTACCCTGCAGGATAAACATCATATGTTTACGGTTGCCAACACTCATCTGGACCATATGTTTGAATATGTCCGGGTATCACAGGCAGAGATCCTTGGCGACTTGTTGAATGAAGCGAATGACGGTGAAATGACAATCCTGACAGGAGATTTCAATACGATTCTGAGTCAGAGAACACTTCGTACACTGACAGAAAAAACCGGTCTCCGGGATGTATCCCCGTATAATCCGACAGCGACCATACGCAGTATTATCCGTCTGGCAGGCAACCGCTACTCTCCGATCGACCATATTCTGGTATCGAAAAAAGCCCATGTGATGCAGGCCAAGATCATTACCAGCATGTTTATGGGCTCTTATCCTTCCGATCACTTTCCGGTGGTCGCAGAAATCGAATTACCGGAGAGTTACCTATCTGACGAATCTAATTCACGGGCATAGGGAATCGAGTCAGCCGCACCGCTTCTTCCTACACAGATAGAAGATGCCAGGCTGGCTTTTTTCATGCAGTCCGCCAAAGATTCGCCATGTACCAGACCGGAGATGAAATATCCTGTGTAGGTGTCTCCCGCTGCTGTCGTATCTACCGCTGTAACGGGGAATGCCTGTTGTCTGTTTTCTGTCGCGTATCCCTGATCAACCTGCCAGGCGATACTGCCGTTCTCACCGAGGGTAAGCAATACGGACAATTCCGGATACTTCTCATGGATATACGCAAAGATTTCATCCGGTTCTTTCTTTCCGGAAATCTGTTCCGCTTCCACTTCGTTGATCAGGATCCAGGTGATCTTATGCAGGTCCACATCAGCCAGATTTTCGTTGTACGGAGAAGGATTCAGGAAGATCTTCATTCCCTTCTCATACGCAAGATCTACGATTTGTTTCAGTCCGTTGATTTCATTCTGTAATAACAGGTAATCTCCCTGTTCAAAGGATGTCAGTGTACTTTCAATCTGTTCCTCCGTAATACAGCGGTTGGAGCCTCCAAATAACAGGATCGAGTTATCTCCCTTCCTGTTCACCTGGATCACCGCATTTCCCTGAATCTCTTCAGAATCACGCAGATAAGTGCAGTCAACACCTTCCCGGATCAGAAGTTCTTTTAACATCGTTCCGCCCTGACCGACACAGCCTGCGTGGTATACAGGCACACCGGCTTTGACTAACGCGATTGACTGATTCAGTCCCTTACCGCCTGCCTTGATCTGCTGGGACAAGGACGCTTCTGTCTCTCCCGGCTGTACAAAGTGATCTACCGCATAGACATAATCCAGATTTAATGATCCAAAATTCAATACTTTCATATTTCCTCCCTGAAAAAGGACGGCATAAAACCGTCCTTACCCTTTATCTCGTGCTTTCTACACGCTTATACATCACACTCTGGCAGCGCGGGCATAATCCTTCCGCATCCGCCTGTTCGCTGTAATTCCAGCAGCGCGGGCACTTCACACCCGGAGCCTTCGTTACGACAGCCTGTACTTCTTCTCCTTCTTCCAGAACGACCTTGGATACGATCAGCCACTGTGCCGCCGCATCTCCCAATGTCTTCTCCAGAAGTTCTTTTTGGGCTGCCGGTACCGTCAAAGTCACACAGGCTTCCTGCGCACTTGCGATACGCTTCTCGCTTCTTTCTTCTTCCAGAGCTTTCAGTACGACATTGCGGATCTCCATCAGCTGACCAAATGTATTCTTGACCTCTTCCGCATCCGCATAGTTCTGTACTTCCGGATAGTGTGTATAGTGTACCGAAGGTTCTTCATCATCACTGAAGTGATTCCATATCTCTTCTGCGGTATAGACCAGGAATGGTGCCCACAGTTTTACCAGCACATCACAAGCTGTCCAGTATACGGTCTGTACCTGACGTCTGCGCTGATCCTCGCGGTCATTACAGTAGAGGATATCCTTGGTAAAGTCACAGTAATAAGAACTCAGTTCATTGACCATGAAGTTCATCAGGACCTTGTTCGCATCCACATAGTCATACTTCAGGACATCTTCCCGTACTTTCGCATTTACTTCATCCAGCTGTACGAGAATATACTTATCCACAGCTTCCAGATCTTCGTAAGGAACCATATCCTTCTTCGGATCAAAGTCTTCCGGATTGATATTACCTAACAGGAAACGGAAGGTATTACGGATCTTACGGTACTGTTCGGAAACCTGCTTGATATTCGCGTCACCCAGGCGCAGATCCTGTTTGTAGTCGGAAGTCATCGCCCAAAGACGCAGTACATCCGCACCGTTGGTCTTGATGATATCTCTCGGGTCAACGACATTGCCTACCG
>JAFRMA010000084.1 GCA_017430925.1 Solobacterium sp.
CCAAGGATACGGTCTGGTGGGCAGACGGAAAGAACGGAAGCGACAACCATATCTGCTCCGAGGAAACATGGGCGGCTGTTAAGGAGCTTGCCGTAAAAGAACTTTGCGACAAAAAGCTCTATGTTGTCGACGCATTCTGTGGAGCAAACAAGGACACCAGAATGGCTGTCAGGTTTATCATGGAAGTCGCATGGCAGGCGCATTTTGTCCGCAATATGTTTATCAAACCGACCGATGAAGAACTTGAAGATTTCGAACCCGACTTCACAGTATATACTGCTTCAAAAGCAAAAGTAGAAAACTACAAAGAGCTTGGTCTCAACAGTGAGACCGCCGTCGTATTCAATATAAGCTCCCGTGAACAGGTGATTTTGAACACCTGGTATGGCGGAGAAATGAAAAAAGGCATGTTCTCGATGATGAACTACTATCTGCCTTTAAAGGGTATTGCCGCTATGCACTGCTCTGCCAATACTGATATGAATGGCGAGAACACCGCTATTTTCTTCGGTCTTTCCGGCACGGGCAAGACAACTCTTTCCACCGATCCGAAACGACTCCTTATCGGTGATGACGAACACGGCTGGGATGACAACGGTGTCTTCAACTTTGAAGGCGGGTGCTACGCAAAAGTTATTAACCTGGATAAAGACTCCGAACCGGACATCTACAACGCAATCAGACGTGATGCGCTGCTGGAAAACGTTACAGTTGACGCAGAAGGCAAATGTGATTTCGCAGATAAGAGCGTAACAGAAAATACACGTGTCTCCTATCCGATCAACCACATCGAAAAGATCGTACGTCCGATTTCCGCAGGTCCTGCTGCAGAGAATGTAATCTTCCTGTCTGCTGACGCATTCGGCGTACTGCCTCCGGTATCCATTCTTACTCCGGAACAGACACAGTACTACTTCCTCTCCGGCTTTACTGCTAAGCTGGCTGGTACAGAACGTGGCATTACTGAACCTACACCGACATTCAGCGCATGCTTCGGTCAGGCATTCCTTGAACTGCATCCGACAAAGTATGGTGAAGAACTCGTTAAGAGAATGCAGATGAGCGGTGCCAAGGCATATCTGGTCAACACTGGATGGAACGGTACAGGCAAGCGTATCTCCATTAAGGATACACGTGGTATCATTGACGCGATCTTGGACGGTGAAGTCAACAAGGCTCCGACAAAGATGATTCCTTACTTCAACTTCGAAGTACCGACAGAACTACCTGGTGTCAACCCTGCAATCCTGGATCCTCGTGACACATACGCAGATCCTGCAGAATGGGAAGCAAAAGCGAAAGACCTCGCAGGAAGATTCATTAAGAACTTCCATAAGTATGAATACAACCCTGCAGGTAAAGCACTTGTTTCTGCCGGTCCTCAGCTCGAAGAAAAGTAAAAAACCACATAAAAACCCGGTTTACACAAACCGGGCTTTTTTATCCTCAGATTTACAGCAGATACTGATAGATACCCCAGAACTGGAAGAATGTACCAAGCATGCAGAAGATATGAAATACACTGTGCATATAACGGACCTTCTTCCCCAGTCCGTACAGGATTGCTCCAATGGTATACATTACTCCCCCGACAGCAATATAGATTATCCCTTGTATACCCATCACCTGGATCAGCTTCGGAATAACCATCACTACAGACCATCCGTTAACCAGATGGCAGATTACTGCAGGAAGCGTATATTTATCGATATTGATACAGGTAAGAATTATTCCGATCAAGGTCACTATCCCCACCCCGGTACACATCAGCCATCCGAGTCTGCCGCCTATACCAAGCAGCATTGCCGGAATATACGTGCCGTATACCAGCAGAAATACATTACAGTGATCGATGACACGAAGTACTTTCTTCCCTTCCAGATTCGGTGACAACGCATGATAGATACAGGAAATCGTATACAGTACGATCATCGTGGAACCATACAGAGATACTGCTGTCTCCGCCAGAACTCCATGAGCTTTTACTACCAACAGCACCAGTGCCACAATACTGAAAACAGCTCCTATGCCGTGAGAAATCGAATTAAATAGTTCTTCACCAAGTGTATAATCCGGAATCCGAATATTCAGTTTCTTCTTTTCCCTTACAGGAAGAATTTCATTATTTGTCATATCGGCAGCCTCCTCTCTGTACCTTAATCTTAACAGAAAACATGGTACAGAAATAACACCGAATCTAAAGATGATATAATCAGAACTTTCTCATCTTTACACCGCAATGCGGGCAGACAGGACGTTCAAAACTGACTTTATACCCGCACTCTGAACAAGTACACTCACGCAGATATCTTTTACCGATCACATAAGTATCATCATCTACAGTCTCATGGATCCAGTGCGGAAGACCATTGCGTATCGCTTCCAGAACCGATTCATTTTTTCCTATTTTTATTCCGCCTTTGCGCAGAACTTCAGTTTCTTTTTCATCCATATTCAACACCTTATCATAAGATTACATTCAATACATATACCCAAACGGGAAGTAACGCAATTGACAATACCGTCGTCAGTACGATACAGTTTGCGGCAAATTCCACATCCGCATGGTACTGTTCCGCCAATACCGCTGTCGTTGTCCCAGCCGGCATCGCCGCCAACAAAACCGATAAACCGACAGCCATAGGATCCAGATGCAGTAATACACAAGGGATCAATACCAATACCGGAATCAGGATCAGACGGATAAACGAGAAGAACAGATTAGCTTTCGTTAGCATACCTTTCAACCCTGCTTCTGCCAGAATCATCCCCAGGAACAACATTACCATGGGTGTAGAACATCTCCCCAATCCGGAGAGAAAACTATCTATCCCTGCCGGCACCGGAATCTGTAAAGCCATACGCACAAGCCCGATTTCCAATGCAATAATACACGGATGTTTCAGGATCGTTTTCAACGCGCTGCCCTTTTCCGCTTGTTCCGCAAAGTAAGATACACCGGCAGACCACATGACGATTCTCTGGGGAATCAGATAGATCTGACAGTACAACAATCCCGCTGCGCCATATACGCCTTCCGCTACTGCGTTCCCCAGAAATCCTGCATTGGAGCACACTGTGGCATACTGCATCACCGAGCGTTTATCATGCGGAAGTCTGTTATAGGCATATCTGCTGATCACCGTACACAGTAACTGTGCACCCAGGGATATCAAAAGCACTTGTACAAACTTCTGCAGTACATCTGTATTCATCTCAATATTAAAAGAATGAATAATATTACAGGGAAGAAGAACATTGATGACCATTTTTGACAATACGGAACGATCGGAAGGTTTCAGCACATGCATGGCGCAAAGATAATAACCAGCCGCCATTTCCGCAAACATCACAAACTGCAAGATAAACAACTGACTCAAATCCATATACTTCCAAACCCTGTACTGACTATTCTAGCAGAGTTTACAGGATTAACGAATACTATTTCCTTAAAACTAAAGATCAAACGATTTCACGTTCAAACGTAACAATGATCCCATACCCTTTCGCATGATCCGGAGTTACCGCAATTACACGCCATCCATCCATAGCCAGAAGATTCATCGCCCTCTCAGCTTCCTTAACCATATATACTTCAACTCTGTATTCAAACATAATCACACCTCTATTTTCTATATTTAGATTCAATCTTCATATACCGAACGACTAACACCAGACATAACGCAACAGTCCCGAGAACCGGGAGAATAAACCACGCAGAGTTCTGTTTCAGGAATAAAAACGGCAGGCCAAGAAATTCCATCAGTATCGCAAACCACAGCCAGAGCCGGCTAACTTCCCTGTTATACTTCTGTACATCTGTCACCTGCGGGGGTTCGCTGTTAGAAAAGAAACCTGCAGGTTTATCCAGTTTACGATCATAAACCGATATACCCAGAAATAACGCACTGCAGCCTGTCCAGATAATAAACGCCACAATCATACTCCCGATCCTTTCCTGAATTCTTCCAGAAGACAATTCCGCAGATTCTTCTTCCAGGCAATATATTTTTCCGTATCCTGCACAGAAGGAACTGTTCCTGTGTTAAACGCCTGATATAGCCGTATTCCTGCATTGATACTTTCTGTATCCGGAATCTTTGTTTCATCCGCAGACCCTGTAATCTGCGCGTATCCGGCAATACGGATATGCGCATTTACCAGTGGAGGATTCCCTTCGGCGTCATGGATCTGTGTGTCTTCTGCCTGCAAAGGAATCTCCCGAATCTCCAGTGCTAATCCCGGAGGAAGTAAGATCTCCTGTTCCTCTGTTTTCTTATACTCTTCCTTCAGCATCTCCGCAAACGGGAAACACGGTATACCTGCAGGAATCTCGAACTCAATCAGCGCGATGCCGATACGGTCACCATAGGAGCGGAGGAAACCCCCGGTTGAAGTGGAAGTAAACGATACCGTACAGCCATGTGCCTTCATCTCCAGATAATCCGCGTATCTTTCTACACGGTAAGACATTCTGGGCTGGCGAAGATTCGGTGTATGAAACGCACTGAGCAGATTTCTGCACAAATCCATGAGTCTCTCCGGGTCTTCGATGATTGCGGGATTCAGATATTTCTTTTCCGCTGCTCTCCTCTGTTCGGTACCAATACCATCAAAGAACAGAGAATTGATCGTCACATATGCTTTCGGATCTCCCCAGAAAGGATCCTTACCGCTGACATCTCCTTCATAGTATTTCAGCGCAAGTAATTGTTTACCGGTCAGTTTCATCTGTACCTCCATGAAAAAAGAGAAATCCCATGATAAAGATATCTCTTTCTTTCAGATCTTATTTCTTAAAACTGTCTTTTAATGATACGGTACGGTTGAATACCAGATGATCTGCAGAACAGTCTTTGTTATCCAGGCAGAAGAAACCTACACGCATGAACTGGAATGTCGGCGCTGTTGTCGTGGTGCGGTTTTCCCGGCGGTCGAATTCTTCCGCAACTTCCACCATGGATTTTTCTACCTTACATCCGTTCAGAATCGTCAGACTGTCCGGGTTCAATGCGTCAAGGAAGTTCTTGTCTGCCGCATCCGGATTCGGATCTGAGAACAGATTATCATATAATCTTACTTCCGCATCCAGGCAGTTCTCTGAGTCTACCCAGTGAATTGTGGCACCTTTTACTTTTCTTCCATCTGCCGGATTACCGCCGCGGGATTCCGGATCATATTCACAGAATACTTCCACGACGTTGCCGTCATCATCCTTGCGGCATCCTGTACAGGTCACCAGATACGCGCCTTTCAGACGTACCTCATTGCCCGGATATAATCTCTTATACTTCGGGATTGGTGTTTCCAGGAAGTCTTCTTCTTCGATCCACAGATGACGGCTGAACGTAATCGTATGTGTTCCCTGTGTGGGATCTGTCGGGTTATTCTCCACTTCAAAACTCTCGGACTGTCCTTCCGGATAGTTCGTTACCGTCAGTTTTACAGGATGAAGAACAGCCATGGTACGCTCTGCTGTCTTATTCAGATCATCACGCAGACAACGTTCCAGTTCCGCATATTCAATCACATTGGAGTTCTTGGCCACACCGATCGTATCGCAGAAATTACGGATCGAAGCCGGTGTATATCCACGTCTTCTCAATCCGCAAAGCGTAGGCATACGAGGATCATCCCATCCGGAAACATAGTTCTCTTCCACAAGTCTTCTCAGTTTACGTTTACTCATCACTGTGTGATCAATACCAAGACGGGCAAACTCGATCTGACGTGGTTTATGATACGGAATAGACACATTTTCCACCATCCAGTTATACAGAGGACGATGGTCTTCATACTCCAGGGAACACAGGGAATGTGTAATACCCTCCAGGGCATCCTGAATCGGATGCGCGAAATCATACATCGGATAGATACACCACTTGGTACCCTGACGATGATGGTTAATGAAACGTATACGATAGATCACCGGATCACGCATGTTGAAATTACCGCTCGCAAGATCGATCTTAGCGCGCAGAGTCATCTTACCCTCTTCTACTTCCCCGTTCTTCATCTTCTCGAATAAACGCAGGTTTTCTTCAATCGGGCGATCACGATACGGAGATCTGGCAGGAGTTGAGGTATCTCCGCGGTATTCCCGGAATTGTTCCGGTGTCAGCTCACAGACGTAGGCCAGACCCTTTTTGATCAGTTCTACCGCATATTCATAATCCTGATCAAAGTAATCCGAACCGTAGTAGAAACGATCTCCCCAGTCAAAACCCAGCCAGTGAATATCTTCCTTGATCGCATCGACGTATTCGGTGTCTTCCTTAGCGGGATTGGTATCATCCATACGCAGGTTGCACATACCGCCGAACTTCTCCGCCATGCCGAAATCGATGCACAATGCTTTACAGTGCCCGATATGGAGATATCCGTTCGGTTCCGGCGGGAAACGTGTATGCACGGTCATCCCCTCAAACTGTCCGCCTTCAGAGATATCTTCCTTTATAAAGTTATAGATAAAATTACGATTTTCATTCTCTTCATCAGTTAATGTTTTGTTTACTTCTTCTGCCATGATCTGTTCTCCTTGACACTCAGACTGCAGTAATATGCATCATGTCACTTATTATACCATATTGGCTTATTCATTCATCCAGGAACTAACATGTTTCCTGTAACTTGCGGATCATGATATATTCCTCATCATTTTCTTTCAGAGCGGTAAATCCCAGAGATTGATAGAAACATACTGCCTGGTTGGCTTTTTGTACGGAGAGAGATACAGCAGAGAATCCCTGGTCCTTAAGACGGTCAAGCATTGCGGACATCAGTTTCTTTCCTGTCCCCTGTCCGCGGTATTCCTTGTCTACAGCAATCGCAAGGGATGGTGTCTTTTCATCCACATGTCCGTAATCGTTCATGATCCTGGTCCAGACTGCGCCGATGACTTTTCCGCCTTCTTCCGCCACAAGACACAGGTCTGCCTTACCGGCTCCGAAATCTGTATAGTACAAAGCCAGTTCGGGTTGTTCCAGGATAATCTTATCCGGAGGTTCCATGCCTTCAGGAATAAATATCGCTTCGTAAAGATAATCCTTCAGGAGTTCGCACTCGTCACGCCTCAACTCACGTATGATCATCGTTTAAACTCCCTGCTTTCTGTCACAATGATAGACAGCGTTCAGTACATACTCCTGGTCTTCCCCGTGATCCGGAAATAATTCTCTGCGCATGTGTATACCCTGATGCTCCAGACATAGGTCCATAAAGCACAGGAATATCCCAAGATCTATGCGGTTATACAGGGATACTTTATCCGCAGGCATAATACCCCTCTTACCCTGTTTCTTGTACCGGTAAATGTACAAATCTCCTTCATTTCTGACCAGCCATGGCTGTGTATTGCACGCACTCGGTGCATAACGCACTATATCCGTGACACCCTCCATGTACGCTCCCTGCCATACTTCTTCTGCCGGTTTTCTCTTGCTTTTGTACATATCTTTCCGGAACTTTGTTTCATCAGTGATCTTTGCCGCAGCGATCATGATCACAAACGCCAATCCATTCCGGGTTATTTCCTGTGGTTTACCTATACCAAACCACAATGTCGCAATATTCCTGGATACCAGATACAGATCCAGCTGTTCACCAAGATAACCGATATTTGCCAGATAATTCTCTTTCTTCTCACTGTAGAGATAGATACAGTATTCTTCACCGCGATTACACCCGGACTCATCTGCCGGCACAAAACAGATTTCTGTCTTGATTTCAGGATACAGTGGTATGAACTGTTGATATACTTTTTGAATCTCTGTCATATCTTCATCAGTGATTGGTATAATCTCCAGATTACGAAATAGGTGAAATGACTTTCTCTTGAAAATCATAGGATAAAGACAATGATCCATGGTTATCCTCCTGTCCAGAGAAACTATTACATGATTTAAAATATATCTCAAGTAAAAAACAGATCCGGAGACCTGTTTATCCTTTATGTTCAAACTCTTCTGTTTCGGGGTTGATTACCAGTTCAAGATCAGCCTTTCGCGTTTTCTCCAGACATAACCGGACATTCTTCATATCACTGAAATCCACAAACTGAACTGCTTTTTCTCTTGTATTCCCGCTGGCCTCTTTCCTGGCTATCAGCCGTTCCCTAAGCAAATCTTCTTCTGCCTGTACAGAGATCGTATAATCCGCATATCCGAACAATTCACGCCAACCATCCATATCCAATAACAGATAGTTTCCTTCAAGCAGAACGATATCCCCGTCCACAGTAATCACATCTTCTATGGGGTTATGCAGTAATCTGTCATATACCGGCCACAAGCAGGACTTCGCCACCGTAACTTCTTTCACTTTATCTGTCAGTTTTTCCAGATCAAAGGTAACCGGAGCACCCTTGATTTCAACCATACATATCTCCTGACCCTTCACAGATACAGTATGAGATAACAGATATTCCTGCCTGCGGTGAAATCCATCCATACCGATTGCCTGTACTTTTTTCCCGGGAATGACTTCTTTTGCGAGAGTTTCCAGGAAACTGACCAAGGTGCTCTTTCCGGCACCGGGAGGAGCCGCCAGCATCACCAGAATACGTCTTTTCTTCAAATCATGGATATGTGAAAGATTCTCCAGCAGAGGAATAAAGATCTCCGTGATGGATTTCTCGCTGAACTGTGCTTTCACATCAATTCCGTTGATATTGACCGTATACTCCACAGTACTTCTCCCTTATAACGTTTTAAGCAGTCATATAACCAGCAGATGTGCAGGATAAAAGACATAAAACAGCCATTTCAAGCCCCTTCCACGCTTACCGTTGTACAGGAAAAGAGGAAGAAATCCCAGTAAACCATACAAGTAGATTCCCACATTCCGAAGGAGTACATGGTATACCATCGCAGCCACATGGTTCCACACAGGTGCTTTATCACGCAGAAAGTAGTAAATACAGATCAGTCCGACTGCCAGTATATTGTAGTCCATACCCAGCAAAAGTGAACTAACCGCAAAGATCATCAGCACCGCAATGCCGCAGAACCTGGCAGTTTTTGTCTTACGGTCATTGATCTTTTCAAAACAGATCAGTGCCAGAATTGACCAGAAGAACGTAATCATGATGTTCTGATGAGTAAATTCCAACATTCTTCCGGAAGTGACAAGATCAAAAGGAATCTCACTGACACACGCAAAGATACCCATACGGAGAAGATACTTACGGCGGTCATGAGTATGGCTGAAACCTTCTGCTATACAAAAAGCAAAAATCGGAAGCGCTATACGCCCGACAATACGCATCCATGTCTGTTCCGGAAAGAAGTTATCACCCACATGATCAAAGACCATACTAATCATCGCAATGATTTTCAATGAAGTTCCATCCAGAATACGATACGATTGTTTTCCCTTACTCATTCTGAGTTCTCCTGTTTATGTCTTGATCTTCAGCATCTCTTCCAGGGATCCGTCATCCTTAAATACGATGAAGTCTCGTACTTCCAGCTGTACTTTCTGCCCTTCCTGCATATTCCTGTACGCGTATCCATCCGTAATAACCCGGACAAGCGTATCTCCGATCCGTACCCGGCAGTCATCCACATCACCAAGATAGTACTGTGTTTCCAGGATGCCAGATAATTCCCCGCTCTCCGCAAAGATCATATTCTCCGGGCGTATTGCCACATAGACATCTCCTGCAAGTGTTCCTGTGTAAGCCAGGGACTGGTTCTCCATATCCGGAAGAGTGATCCGTCCGTTTTCAGATATACCCTTGAAGAAAGCAATCTTACCCAGGAAATCTGCCACAAACGGGTTTACCGGCTGATTGTATATCTCTTCCGGAGTCCCTGCCTGCTGTAAGCCTCCTCGGTTGATCACAAAGATCCTGTCACTCATTGCCATGGCTTCTGTCTGGTCATGTGTTACATAGATTACTGTAATACCCAGAGTTTTCTGCAATCTCTTGATTTCAAAGCGCATCGATTCACGCAGTTTGGCATCCAGGTTGGATAACGGCTCATCAAGCAGCAACAGTCTGGGCTTTGCTACCAGAGCACGTGCCAGAGCTACACGCTGCTGCTGCCCACCGGACAGCTGTCCCGGCAATCTCTGCGCATACTTTTCCAGGTGCATCAGTTTCAGCGATTCTTCCACATGTTTGCGTATTTCTTCTTTGGGCATTTTCTTGATCGTGAGAGGATATGCCACGTTGTCATATACGGTCATATGCGGCCACACAGCATAGTTCTGGAATACCATCCCGATTCCTCTCTTCTCCGGAGGAAGGAAAGTCTTCCCTCCGCATACGAGTTCATCATCAAAATAGATTTCTCCGGAAGTCGGCTTCTCAAATCCCGCAATCATTCGTAACAGTGTAGTCTTTCCGCAGCCGGAAGGTCCTAACAGTGTCACAAATTCACCTTCACGGATAACCTGATCTACATCCCGGACAACCACACTCTCACCGAATGCTTTCGTAATATGTTTCAATGTTACTTTACCCATACGCAGTAAACCTTTCATTCATCCGTAATACTTATATCGAGAAACGCCCCTTGGTAATACGTCCCAGCAGGAAATTCAGCACAACCACAAACAACAGTATACCGATTGCCATGGCACAGCTCATCGGCTGACTGGTAAAGGTCCAGTATTCATAGAGCTGAAAGCCAATGGTCTTGGTTGTCCCGGAGTATAAGAGTGTAGTCATGGACAGTTCATAAAAACTCGGGATAAAGATCAGGAACCACCCTGCCGCAATCGACGGAAAGATCAGCGGACCGGTGATTTTCCACATTGTGCGTAACCAGCTGGCACCGGAGATCTGCGAACACTCTTCCAGAGAAGAATGTACCTGGCTCATACTTGAAGATACCGTACGCATACCCATCATCAGATGCTTGATCAGATAGGCAATGATCATAATGACGGAAGTTCCGTAGATATTAATTCCGTAATTCCCGCGCATGGTCATAATTAATCCCAAAGCGATCACTACAGACGGCGTACCTGAACCAAGAGTAATCAGGAATGCCGGAACAGACCTTCCCCGCAGCTGTGTACGCAATTGCAGATAATTCATCACCGTCGAGATCACAATACCTGCGGATGCTGCAGCACAAGCGAACAACAGTGAATTCTTCAGACAGTGCATGGTTTCCGTTCTGGCAAATACCGTTATCCAGTTCGCTGTAGTGAAGTTTCCTGCCGCAAGGATACTCTTGCCTACATCTGTCTTAAAGGATGTAAGCAGAATCGTCATGAACGGCAGAACGATCACTACCGCCGCAAACAGAGATACCAGGATCGTCAGAGGCCAGCGGAAAGACCGCAGATGAATCAGGGTCGGTGTCACAGACTTGCCGGACACTGTGATGTACTGCTTCTTAGCCAATACCACATCAGAGATCAACAGGATCAGGATTGCCAAAGCCATCAGGAAAACAGACAAGGCTGTCGCATCCCGTATTCCCTTCTGACCCAGCGAAGTATATTCCACGATTCGTGTCGTTATCGTGTTGACGTTGCCGGGTTTGCCGATAATGGATGGTATTCCGTAACAGCTTGCGGCACTGACAAAGACCAGGAGAGCACCCGCAAGCAGCGAAGGCATCATCAGGGGAAGATCAATCTTGAATATTGTTTTCAAGGGTGACGCACCGGAGATCCGGCTGGCATCTTCCAGAGTAGGATCCATTTTCTCCATTGCGCTGCTTATCGTAATAAATGCGTACGGATAATAGAACGTGGTCAGTACCCAGATCATTCCCGGAAGACTGTAGACATTCAGGGGACCCGGAGTGTTTGCCAGATGGAAGATACTGCGCAGCCAGAGATTGATCACACCGACATTCGGATTCATCAATCTCAGCCAGGCCATGGCGCCTACGTACGGAGGCACCATGTATGTAATCACAAACAGAGATCGGAAGAATTTTCTGCCGTAGAGGTTTGTTCTGCCAATCAGAAACGCAAGCGGGAACGCAAGCAATGTCCCGAGGATCATGGTTGCGACAGACGCAATCACTGTGTTCTTTACTGCTTCAACATTCAGCGGATAGGTAATCAGTCTCTGCAGGACACAGAGTGAGAAAGAACCGTCCGGGAATATTGCCCCCAACAGGATATGAAGCAGTGGAAGGATCTGGAAGACAAGCAGAAAATCAACGATCAGCAGGATCAATATCCACTTAACATCAAAGGACCATCTCCTGTCTGCCGACATCATCAACATCAGAATCACAGCATCCAGCATAAGCAGGATTCCCAGCAGAATGATTGTACGGTTATGACTGATCATAAACTGTCTGAGCCAGGTCATATCCCCGTCAGAGATCATCTTGAATGCCTGAAGCTGCTGTTCTTTACCACGTACGGCTTTCTTCAGCTGGTTTATATGATCTGCAAGTGATGGGTAAGAAGCACCGCAACTGGTAAAGTATGCCTGGAACAGTACTTCCTGACGGTCCGTTCCCTGCAGCGCTTCCGCCTTGTTTTTCACGACATCCGGCAGTTTACGGCTTTCATCTGTTATACAGCGGAGAAGCTCTGCACGCAGTTCTTGCGGGTGATTCTCACTTGTTATTCTTTTACGTTCAGAAGTACTTAGTTTTGGTCCTCCAAAGAGATAAGACGTATATAATAGTTTATACCTATATTCCCGGTTATCCGTATGGATCTCTTCTCCCAGTTCGTCCGCAAGCAGCACATCACTCACATGATTCAGTGATTCTTTTTCTTCTGGTGCAAGTTGGTTTACAGAAGAAAGAATCTCCTTCTCCCAGATCTGTGATACATCCCTGGATAATTCATAAATTGAGTAGTAGCTATTCTCTGCGCTGAATCCGGAAGTATCAAAGACTTTCTTTCCCTGATACCCCATAAAGGACATACATAGACCGGACAGAAAAAGGATGACAAGACCTGTTTTTACGATCATTGAGGCTGACATCTTCGTTGTTTTCAGATGTTCATTTATTGTCGAATTATCCATCTTGTACATCCTTTTATGTGTTATATCTGATTATTTTGTGACTTTTTCTGTCCAGAGATTATTGATTTCTTCACGTTCGTGATAAGCCTTTTCCCAGTTTACGCCCATATCCATATCTATCAGTTCATTGGTATCAATAGAATGAGCTGGATATTTCGTTTCGGAAGCCAGTACAGAATGCATATACGCCTGCATGATGATCTCCTGTGCTTCTTCTGTCAGCATCCACTTTGCGACTGCTTCCGCAGCCTCTGTATTCACATTCTTAGAGTATTCTTCCGCTACGATCATAACTGTTGAAGGTACCAGAATCACACCATCTTCAGGATAGATGATCTCGAGATTATTGACTTTATTCCCCTTCTTTTCTTCATCATCAATATACTTCAGAATCGATTCTTCCAGGATCATGATGGAAGCACATTCACCGCTCTGAAGCTTTGCGATGGCGGTAGAACCAGATTCACGCATAACCTTGTTTTCGCTTAACTTGTCCAGATATTCTTCTCCGTACTTATCGAGCAAAGCTACTACAGACGCATACGCTGAACCGCTGGTCATCGGATCACTCATGGAAATATAACCCTTTAACGAAGGATCATACGCAAAATCCTTATATGATTTCGGAATCGTTACGCCTTTCTCTGCCCAGTAACTTTCTTTCTCAGGATTGCGTGCCAATACCATATTCAACACACGAACAGGATACCAGTAACCCTCTTCATCATAGTCAAACCGCAGCAGTTTATCCGGATTCTCTACTTCAAACGGATGTAAATATCCGTAGTCCTTCAGTTCAAGTGAGAATGCAGGTTCCGCTACCATAAACATATCCGCATCCAGCGGCTGATCACGCTTCTCGCCCATTTCTCCGTAGATCTTGGTAATCAACGCACTCGTTCCGGAATAAAAGAAGAAACTGCCATCATTCCCGGGAACCAGCTTCGGAAACTTTTCCTTTAGGATCTTATCCATCATATCTATCGCAAACGGATACATGGACGTATAAATGACAAGTTCACCTTCCACATCTTCTGTTTCTTCGACTGCAGTTTCGGATGACTCACTATTCTGTGGAGCAGGTGTATTATCCTGTGTATCTTTTGAACTACATCCGGACATCAACGCCAGGCATAAGCTTAAAACACATACAATTCCTTTTGCTTTCATGAATTAATCTCCTGTTTGATATTTCTTTGTAACATTAAAAATCATATATCCTGGAAAGCAGAATATCAACACAAACAAAGAATGTTATAAGCAGTAAGTTCATAACAGTCTTTATCCAAATCATTGTACCTGTAATCTTATCTTCTGCGTCTTTCGGACAGGATTGTCCCGCTCTTTGTCACTGTGTATTTTCTGTATGCATGAAGCAGGAAACCGGTTCACAAAAGCATATGAAAACCGCTGTAGTTTACTTACAGCGGTATCTGATCACAAGTCATTTCTTAGGATGGAGAACCCGATTTCTTCTGCGTTGACCAGGCCGTAATTTACAGCCACAGCTACAGCTGAATGTGTCTCCCTGTTTATACCGATATATGCATTGAAGGCTCCGGCTGCCCCGGTATGCCAGCTGACCGGGATATCCTTTTCCAGTCTCCAGGCAAGTCCGCTGTCCGCATTCTTCTCACACGGGCCATGGATCTCGTGGCAGACGGAAAGATACGGAAGAGAACCATTCAGGTTGATTTCCGCAAAGTCCAGCAGATCACTGACAGTGGCATTCAAAGCCCCTGCAGGAGCGATCACATCTCCTTTTTCCCACTGCCAGCACCGGCATGGCTGATCCTTCCGGTCATACCCGGTCAGGTCCACATTCCCCAGGAAGGTATTCTTCAGCCCGAGATCTTCCTGAATATAACGAGTAAGACTGTCCCAGAATCCTTCCCCGCTAACCTGGCCGACAATATAGCCCAGAATACTCATTCCGATATTGGAATACACAAACTTATAGGGTTTATCTTTCAGTTTTGTTTTACGGATGATTTCAAGCATTTCCGCTTCCGTAGGAATACCGCGGAAGGGATTGGTATGGAACAGACCACCCTCCTGATTCATCCTTAAGAAGAAAGGAAGTGTAGTAAGAAGATTATACGGTTGCGTGGTATACCCGGAAGTATGTGTAGCTAGTTTTTCCAGAGTTGGATAATAACGGTCAGGCAATCCGGGAATATAGCGGTTGATCGGTGTATGAAGATCTAATTTGCCTTCACTGAGATACTTTGCCAGTAAAGATGTCGTAAACGGCTTACAGATGGAACCTACAGGATAGACCAGTTCATCACTCTTCTCCTGTTTGTCAGGTCCCCAGTGAATGATTTCTTTTTTTCCGTCTTTGTAAATACCGATGGTTAATTCTACATGTTTTCTGTTTTTATAAAGCTTGTCGATTTCTGTTGCAGTCTTTTCGGAAAAATACATAATTTATCCTCCTGATTCTTCCACAGATACTCGGTAAGTCTTTTATCTTTTCTTATACAAAATCAGTTCCGGATCGGCTCCGTTTTCACCATAGCTACAGATCAGGATAAAGGTTGTGTCTGCGACTACTCCGCAGCATCTCTCCACATCCGGAATCTCAATCTGTGCTCCAAGATAGATATTCTTGTCCTTCAGGAACTTAACAGTTTCGCCGTTGGAAAGCGGATACGGCAGATTTACATAGAATCCGGGCAATTCATACAGCGCACCGGCAGGAGGAATATCGTTGGCTTTCAGCAGTGTGTTGATTTCTTCCAGCAGGACCTGTTTGAACTCCGCATACTTTTCTCGTCCGCCGATCTTGATGTACTCTGCCGCTATACATGTCCCGCCGAAGGGGCTTCCGCAGGTTGCCGCACAACCTTTACAGGTATTCTTGAAACTACATTGATCACAGTTTGCTCCGCATATCGTATTCATTTTCTTCTCTCCTATCGATGAATATACATCCTTGACATCTCTGATTCACCGTCTCCCTGCGCAAGGCAGAAAAACTCCCAATGGTAACGTTCGTAAAAACCTGTATGATTTGTGAGCAGATATACCGGGGTGATTCCCTTCGACCGCAGATCTTCTACTGCCAGATCCAGCAGATGTCCGGCAATTCCCTGCCCGCGGTATGATGCTTCGATATATACAGCGCAAATATTCGGTTTGAGATCTTTCCGGTCATGGAAGTCATTCTCGATCACCCCAAGACCGCCGATAACTCTCTGATCTTCCAGACACAGATACCAGCCATACTCAGTTTCCTTGTCCAGATATGCTCGCATACACTCCAGATAGGCTTCTTCTGGTACTCCCCATTTTTCATGAAACCAGGCAGCTGCCTCATTCATCATTTCCGGTTTTTCTCTGAGGGTTATATAACTATACATAAAATCCTTTCGTTATCTGTTCAGGATATTTGTCTGATCCATGACTATAAGTAGGTACAGATAAATCTTGTACTCTTTTCGCCTGGAATATAAGCCTTGACTTATATCTGATAATTTGTATCAAAGATTTTTTATCCGTAAATCAAGATTCCCGCCGCTGCCGATATGCAGATCAGCAGGATCGGTGATATGCCTCTTTTTCTGAATCTCCTGGAGCCAAAGTATACCACGCCAAGTCCTATCGTCATCAACAAGGGACGGATAAACATGTGGTTGTCTTGAAGCACGATACCGTTCTTCAGAATCATGGATATTCCTGTCGCAAGAACGATACCGATCATGCATGGTTTCAAGCCACGTAGTAACGCCTGGATATACGGATTATTCAAGGCTGTTTCCAGGAGGGCAGTGACCAGCAGCACAATGATAAAGGACGGCAGTACGACAGCGAGTGTGGCAACCAGAGATCCTGTGAGACCGGCCTGGGAACTGCCCACATACGTAGCCAGATTGACCATAATCGGTCCCGGTGTGCTTTCACTGACCGCAATCATATACGTAAGCATCTCATCACTCAGCCAGCCGTAAGAAATAACCACATCACGGATCAGGGGGATTGCGCCATAGGCACCGCCGAAAGCAAAGCATCCGACCTTCAGGAATCCGATAAACAAGTCCAGGAGGATCATTGTCCGGCACCTCCTTTCATTACCGGTTTCTTTATCACAAAGAGAAAGAGACTAACCATTCCTGCCGTAAGCATCAGGAGGATGGAAGAAATATGCACACTTGTAATATTGATTACCATCATTACCGCAAATGCGCAGAGTACAATGATCCGGGGCATTGGCTTCTTCTGCATCTTTTTAAGCATGTTTACAGCCGCATCAAGAATCAGAATACCAACCGCAATCTTGATTCCCTGAAAGGCATGAGAAATCCAGACGATCTCCAAAAAATGATCCAGAAATCTGGATATCGCAAAGATAATGCAGAAAGAAGGCAGAATCATCCCCAGAGTTGCTGTCAGAGAACCTGCGATTCCTCCCTGTTTGTAACCGACATACGTAGCACAGTTGATGGCAATCGGTCCCGGTGTGGATTCCGCAATCACCGTGATATTCATCATCTCATCATGGGTGATCCACTGTTTTTCCGCCACACAAGTATTCTCAATCAGCGCAATCATGGCATAACCGCCGCCAAACGTAAATAAACCGATTTTGGCAAAACTCAGAAACAGATCTACCAGAATATTCATTTCTCACTCCCTATGTACTCGTAATCTTCCGTACAAAAAACAAATCTTATTGAATCCTCTCCACAACCATTCCTGACGAACCATCTTCCAGGGAATTATGTTCATCATAATGGATATGATCTCCCGGTATTCCTTCCGCAAGCGCAGTAAACTGCTTTGCCAGAGATAACAAGCCCTCTTTGTTTGCGGATATTACTGCCGTACCATCTTGAATCTTTACCTGAATTTCAAATCCTTCTACCCATTCAACTTTCATCTTCTCACCTGTTTTCCATTACAGATTCTTTGATAATAAACTATATCCTTCCTCAACCCGTTCCGGACGCATATTCTCATCCATGGCACAAGGATCGGTATAACAATCCCTGACCTCCGTTGTAAAGCCAAGATGGCAATATAACTTCCGGTTGCGTTCTTCGTCAACACCGATGGTTGCCCGGCAGAAGCCCCTGTCTTTCAGATCCGCAAGCGCTGATTCCATCAACTTTGTGCCTAAACCCCGGCCACGGTATTCTTTCTGAACACGGAATGCGCAGAGATACGCTGTTGTGACTCCATCCGCAAATTCCTTGTCCTCCATGTCCAGAAATACATAGAGTTCACCGATCAGCTCTCCTTCATGATCCACTGTCCAGAAAACTGTATTTCCTGAGACTATATTCTGATAAAAGAACCTGGCTGTAGGAGACGCGTTCTTGACGTCAGAATATCCCCATAGTTTCAGCATTTCTTCACTGGTTGCTTTTCTGATCCGCATGTCAATTCTCCCTGAACAGTTCCGGGCTTATGACCGGAGAATATTTAAAAACTCTTTCTTCTTTTCCACGTGGATTCCATGTCCGCAGTTAAAATGAACGATCTGAAAATCCGGGATAAATTCTCCAATTCTCTCTGCGTCTTCTTCAGTCAGTGCGCACATCTGTAATCCATCTTCTCCAATGTTCGTCCTGGCTTTTAAGAAAACCGTCGGACAGGTGATCTGTCTTAACATTTCTTCATAATTGATATGTTCATGGAAAGAATCGGTATAAAATTCTTCACCAAATTGCGGATCATACTCATTCATTCCGCGGAACGCTTCCAGTGCATCTTTCGGCCAGAATAGCACTTTCAGGTCTTTGTCCGGATGTTTTGTTCTGTACTTTCCGGCACTTTCCGCATATCTGCGGCGGATCTTTTCCCTGTTCTTTTCAGGGAAGAAGTTCCAGGCATACTGATGTTCGAAATAGTAGAGAACGAAATCCTGTTCCTCCGTCTGGTTCAGGAATTCATGGCATACCGTAGACAGGTCTACATAATTAAATGTTTTATAGCGCCTTTCTCCATAGCTGGCGAAGAATGGAGGATCTTCCAGAATCAGCCTGTCACAACAGTGATAATTCGCTTCAATATATGCCGCAATGAGTCCTCCTGAGGAATGTCCGACCAAGGTGATCTTGTTGCTTGTCAGACTGTGGATCAACGCATAGATATCCCTTCCTATCGTATCTATTTTGTATAGTTCGGCATTGTGTGTACTGCCGCCATGTCCGTAACAATCAACCAGAACTACCCTGTATGTATCGGAGAGTTGTTCCGCAACATCAAAATAACTGACCGATGATGTTCCCTGAGCATGGATCATCACGATCATACGTTCACCTTTGCCTGTAAGATAATACCGAATCTGGTGATTCTCTGTCGTTATAAATGTGTGCTTTTCCATGTTTCCTTCCCGACTGCGGCAGATTAGTGTTTCTTGTTCATCGCGATTCTGAACAGTTTTGTCATCAGAGGAATATAAGTGGCAGTAAAGATAACTGCAGATACCCCGATGACCAGTTTTTTCTTCTCTTTCGGAACGACTGCTCCGGCTGCCAGTCCCATGGAGAATAAACAGAATTTTGTCAGTGCAAAGTCTTTCCAGGTACTCTCTTTTGCATAGCGGTTGCCTAAATCCAGTAAATACTTCATTATCGGTTACCTCCGTTTATCATTCTGCCGGTTTATTGTATCTCTGGTTGATCCATTCATTCAGTGCTGTATATTCCCTAAAATACAGACCGCGCCGCATTTCTTCTGTCTCTGCGTAATCCTGATGGGTTGAAAAGATTTCCCGTGCCTCGGTAAGAGGAAGCCATTCCGGTCTCAGTCCGGCTTTGATTTCCGCCTCAGTCAGATGAATCTTCCCGTCACTTACGACTTTACATTCATAGTAATGACTGACATAACAGTACTCTTCGTAATATTCACGGATGGTCAGGTAACGCCGCAGAGGTTTGACCACAATACCTGTCTCTTCTTCTGTTTCCCGGATACAGCACTCTTCCGGTGTTTCCCCTTTTTCTACTCCCCCTCCCGGAATCATCCACAAATCTTCTTTCGTTTCACGGGATAACAGGATCTTTCCTCCCTGAACAATCACTGCCCGGCAGGCAATGCGGGTTTTCGTGTAGTTCTCGAAGCGGTTCTTCCCCAAAATTTCCAGCTCTGGTATATAGTCCCTGTTGTTTTGGTACTCCAGCCATTGAGAAGCCTGTGCACGTGTGGTAAAGATGATCCACTGTTTATCCTTGTACTGCTTCATCAGTGTGAACAATGCGGGACGATTGTTCTCCCGGTAATCCTGTACCTGTTTTACCAGCTCCGGATCCAGAATTTGTTCTGTCCAGGGAATATCCGGTCTTACTGTCCCAACTCTGTCCGCAATTCCACGCATACATACTTCTTCGTCATAATCCAGAAAGATCACCGTATCACATGCGCGTATCCGTGCCTCATACGTCCGGCTGAAGTCTCCGTCAATGATCCATTCCGGTTTACTGAGTATCCGGCTAAGTTCACAATCAAATTCTTCTCTGGAAATATGTGTACGGTCAGGTCTCCACCAAAGATTATCCAGATAAACCAGAGGAAAACCTGTCACATTACATAACTGATGAGAAAAAGTACTTTTTCCGCTACCGGAACACCCCAGCACAAGAATCCGCTTCCCTTTGATCATTTTCATTTGTTTAACTCTAAAATCATTCTCCTCAATCCGTGAAGAAGTGTCAACTCCAAGTATGATCAAGTTCTGTATCACAATTGGATAAATCCGATATATGCGTAAATCAAACAGGAATGTGACATACTTCTTCATTGCGTATATGTATACAATGTAGTTAACGGAGGTAGTAACATGAGCAGTATTGATTATAATGAACTTTTTGAGCATAAATTCATCAACGATACCGGACGTGAGGGAAGTCTGGAAGGAATCATCCGTGCCATGGGTCCGAATGTGGACATGGATCAGTTCAAGGCATCTGGTGCCGGTGCTGCGATTGCGCGGATGATGGAGAACATGGCTCTGCATCCCGACGAACACTCACCCGCATCCATAGCGTATTGGGCAAAACTAGGCATGGTCAAGGAATTCCACGGAGAGAATGAGTTGTTTGACTGGCCTGCGTATATTGAAAAAACCGGGATCCACTACGATGTCGAACATGCCTATCCGCAGAATCTCTATAAGAAATGGGCAAGTTATGTTCCTGTCAGCGCATTCCGGGAAGAAAACAAAAACCGGAAGTATCCACTGGTCATCGCTCTGCACGGAGGCGGCAATACGATCTACACGGTAGACAGCTGGGGGATTGCCAAAGCTGCCGCAGATCGTGAGTGGATCGTTGTGATGCCCTCTCTGGAATCGGATGTTGTGATTGCGGAAATCATCGAAGAAGCGAAGAAACTCTATCCTGTAGATGAAGAAAGAATCTATCTGTTCGGGTTCTCCTACGGATCCATCAACACGAATATCCTCGCCCATTCCCATCCGGAATGGTTTGCGGCAGTAGCACCCTGCGGAGGAATGATGAGTGACGGGCAGATTCCTGAATTCGTTAAGAATAATCCTCCGCGTGATCCTAAAGGACTGGTAGAACCGCACTATGATGTGATCCAGCCTCTGCCTACCTTGAGTTTTACCGGCAAGCTTCCGATCGTTACAGTCAGCGGTGAACATGACCGGGCAAAGTATCCGATCTGTAAAGCCCAGGATGCGGAAGAAACTGTTAAGGCAATCAATCTCTGGGCAAAGATCAACGATGCGCCGGAGGTATCTCTCGCAGACGCATGCGCAATGATGGATGACCCTGCCGCAACACGGGAAGAAAAGAGACTTGGTCTGTGCTTCGGCAAGGAGAATGTCAGAAGTTATGAATCCGAAGGAACTGTCTTCGATATCGGTGATATTCCCAGCCGTGACGGTGTTGTGCGTATGCGTATTGTCTGTGAAGAAAACATGGGACACTGGCCTACTCCGGAACTTGGCAGAATTCTCATGGACTTCTTCAGCCATTTCCGCCGAGATGCTGTAACAAAAGAGAGTATCTATACTGAGTAATACAAAAAGCTTATCCTTTAGCGGATAAGCTTTCTTCTTACTGATTCACAAGTTTGTCAAAACCGTAGATCTTCATCGTGCTTTCCCCGGCATTGATACGCTCCAGGATCTCCTGTTCCTTGGCGAACTTTTTCAATGCGGCAGGAATAACTGTATCTTCATCTTCCTTGTGGATGACAACCACACCGTCACAATCCCCGAAGATCAGATCTCCGGGATATACCGTAACATCTCCTACACATACCGGGACATTGATGCGTGCAGGTGTCTTCTTCACCGTAGGAGCAGGACAATACCCGATGGAATATACAGGGAACCCGATTGCCCGGATATCTTCCCGGTCACGGCAGGATCCGTTAATGACTACACCGGCAATTCCCTTGACCTTACAGGCATTAGCCATCATATCTCCGAAGTGACCTCCGCGTGTAAATCCTTTGGTATCGAAGATGAGAACATCTCCTTCACCGGCCGCATCCATTCCCTGATGCAGGGCAAGATTATCCCCGGGAGCACAATCTACCGTAATAGCTCTTCCCAGCATTTTCAGCTTTGGATCAACAGGCTGGATACGGGGATCCATTACCCCTCCATTGGGATTGTTGTCAGCGAAGTTGCCGGTCGGCAGACGTAATAATTGTTCACGTAATTCTTTTGTCAGTTCCATGGTTGTTTTACTCCTTCATTACCTTTTGGATATAGCCGTTGATTATCTTGCCTGAGCATAAACTCAAGAATCAGAGACTCTCATCCAGATATTATTATACTGGTAATTTCAGGATCCGTATAACCCAAGGGACAAACCACCCATCTTTTATTTATACCCTTTACCTTGTGTAAACACCGGAGGCCAGTATGACATTGGCTCTGCGTTGATCTTCAGTTTGAAATCACAATAATCTCCATCCTCAAAACAGGTATGCTCACGGTACAGAGGAACGCCAAATACTCCAAACATGACATAGTCGAGATTACACAGATACGGCATATACTCTTCATAACCATGTGCTCTGGCAAAGTTTGACAACGGACATACCAGATTGTGATAACTGAAATCATACCCCTCTTCCGGAGGAATCATTGTCTTTGTCTCAAAACTTCCCGGATTCTTTGCGGCATTGGCAGCGTTCTGTGCGTCTTTTTTCTGATACTTCTTATTCAGAGACTTTACGTTTGTGAATGACTTATGCATGATCGTCTTCACCATTCCAGGCATTTTGCTAAATCTGCGTTCATACGCCAAGACCATCAGATGCCCTGTTTCTTCCAAAGAGACTCCATAGTTCTTCAGCACCTCTCCCATCGACACAAAACAGTATGCGCCGGTGAGATTCCTCGTTCCGCTGACCGCATCCCCGCCAATGTATGGGAAGTTCTCCAGCATATGGTCTGCGTAGTGCTGCCAGATCTCTTCAAAGATATCTGTATAGGATTTCCTGCTGTACTGTTCCAGTTCTTTCGCAACAGGTTTCAGTAATCCGTTCATCGATTTTCTAAACTTCGAAGTATTTTTCCTGTAATACTCGTGCATTCCCTTTCTCCTTCCGCACGTTGAATCATCCGGCTTCTGCGGACGATTTTTCTTTAGATAAACAGGGCAGCAATGTGATATACGACACAGGACAGAATCAACGCTCCGCAGACGTAGAATGCCGCAATCCTGGCTGTCCAGTTAAGAGAATGTGATTCTCTGTAGGTCGTGGAGAGGGCCATAACACACGGGATATTGAATGTACATGCGCACATGAAGGCCAGAGCTTCTGCTTTACTGACTACATCCAGCATGGCTTTACCCAAAACAGCATTATCTGTAGCCACACTGAATACAGAACGGAATGTTGCGTCAAGAACGGTACCTTCACCGACAAACACCGCGTTCAGAACGCCAAGAACAGCTTCTTTCGCAAAGGCAGAACTCAGGAATCCCATAAAGGTCCTCCAGCCAAGGCCGAAGATTCTGGTTACAGGTTCAATTACTGTACCAACCTTATACAGAAGACTATCTGCCACATTCCCGCTGCTGCTATAAGAGAATGCCCAGAACAACAGAGAAATCAGGGTAACTGTTCTAAGAGCTCTCCTGAAAATATCATAGGACTTGAGCAGTGCTTCTTTGGCGATGTGTTTCCAGTGCGGCTTGTGGTACGGAGGAAGTTCCATGATCATACCGCTGCGTGAGTTTTCCGGAGATAATTTACGTCCGAAAATTCTGGACACAATAATCATGAGGACTACAACATACAGCAGAATTCCAAGAATGATCAACAACGTCTGTAACGGTGTAAAGAACATCGAACTGATTACAGGGATGATCGTCCAGATCGATGCGCAGGGAACTGCCCAGACTACTGCCATCGCAAGCATACGCTGTCCCCAGTTATCCATGACACGTGTACCGCAGGTTCCGCCGATTGTGCAGCCAAAGCCCATCAGAATCGGGCAGATTGCCTTCCCCTGCAGACCAAGACCGGATAACAGATTGTCAAACTGGTACGCTGCCCTTGCCAGGAAGCCAATCTCTTCCAGATAGCCGAAGACAAGATTGACACCAAAGACAAATCCTGACATGGCTACACAGAAGTACAGGGTATTGGGGAAGATAATACTGAATATAGATACCAGCCAGGGATGTACATTCCAGGAGGTAAGAAGATCAGCAATCGGCTTATTCAGTAACTGAGGAATCATGGACCCAAGTCCCATCAAAGGGAAACAAATAAGCATTGCCACAAGGAATCCCAGGACAATCGTCCCAAAGCAGGCAAATTTACCATAGACAGGACTAAGTAATCTCTTATCTCGTTTACTTAATTCAAAGTGCTTCTGTTCCGAATGAGAAACTCCCTCAAGCATTTTTCGGATCCACGCAAACTTCGCTTCACTCTCTGCCTGTACATGATCCGCTGATGTACCGCTGCCCTCTTTGGGAAGCTCCGGTACAGAACTAAGTTTCTGCGGATTTTCCAGTGCACGGGCAAATAATTCCTTCAAGCCGTCATAGCCGGTACTCTCTGCCGCTGTAAACGGAAGTACAGGGATTCCCAGATGTTTTTCCAGCAGTAAGTAATCAATTTCCTTATTCTGCGCTTTTGCGACATCCATCATATTCAGCAGAAGTACAGCCGGTTTATCCAGCGCGGCAAACTCCGCCACCATATACATACTGCGCTCCAGCTGTGAAGCATCCACCAGAATACAAACCAGGTCTGCCTGGCCGGACCGGATAAAATCAGAGGTGATGATTTCTTCATCAGAGTTTCCGGAAAGGCCATAGCTTCCGGGAAGATCCGTAACTGTATACCGCGTTCCCTTATAAGTATAAAAGCCGTCATTTCTCTCAACAGTCTTACCAGGCCAGTTTCCTACGTGCTGACGTGAACCTGTTAAGGCATTATAAACTGTGGACTTACCGGAGTTCGGCTGCCCCAGCAAAGCAATCCTTGTGTTCATGCCGCTTCCACCTCGATTCCTTCTGCGTCTGTACGATTGACGGCAATCAGTGTTTCCCTCAGATAGATCAACACCGGCATTTTCCGGTCATTGCGTACAGTCTGGAACTTTGTCCCTTCCGTGATACCAATCGCGGTGATACGACTGGCAAGATGCGCATCTCCCACAATCTTCCGGATCACACCTTGCTGATCCGGTATAGTTTCTGTGAGCTTCATATTCTCCCTCCCTTGATGATTAGAACGGTCACTGCTGCAAATTTGGTTATGAACAACTGATGCAGGAAGATCCGATAACAGTAAAGAAATCAGATCAACTCCGCGGCATAAGTTAGAGAACACTAACCTTTTTGCTTTTTATAAGCCTCATTACGATGAGGCTGACATAATACATCCTTTTATCAAGTTCTGCTTACACCCGGAATGTACCAAAGAGCAACAGCAAGTTAGTCTAATATAACTCATTTGCCACATTATATCTCATATTACATAAAAATCAAGTCGTTAACATCCTGTGTATCCTTTCCTCTCTCTTCCTAAAATAAAACGGTACACTACATACAGCACGTATATCGCATACCGTCACGAAAATCAAGTGGATGAATCACAAATCGTATGCCTTGGACTTAAGTACTTTACATTTGAGATATTGGTTTTCTCTCACGTCAGTATTGTGCCAGTTGTTGATTTGCGTTCTTCCTTCAGCTCATTTTAATCCGAATGCTTTTTCAACCATACCCAGGGTTTGTTCAATACTTCGGTTCTCATCCCGGATAATCACATGAAATCCTGAGTGTAAATAGTTGTCATAGTTTTCCTGTGAATTGATCAACATAAGTCCTTTACGATAATTCTCCATTGCCTTCTCCGGATCAGGTTCATCCATGATCAACCGATATAAGAACTGTTTATCCCGATCTGGTCTTTCAAAAAAACGTCTTACGGATATTTGAGGATCTGCCAGCATGACCAGCACATGATCTGACGGAGTTATTGTTTTCAACGTATCAATTGAGATATTTGTATCTACAAACACCGGCTGATCCTGTTCTTTTAGCTCGTCAAGAATCTTGAGTTCCAGTATCTCACATTCTTTTGACACACCGTCTATCCATGCCTTGTATTCTTCAGGACTTCTCCTGATAAAGTCATGCCAGTCCACTAAATCCCGTGTGTAGGTCAGGCAGGGAAACTCTGTTTTATCCAGTTCCGGTAATAACCGGTCATGATAGTTTTCTTCGCAGAGAATACCGTTGTATTTCTCCGCAAGCAGTTTTACCATAGTTGATTTCCCAGCGTATGCAGTTCCGGTGATAAAAAACATATGATCAAATCTCATGGTTTCCTCCCACGGTCATCATTTTCCTGTTTCGTTTATTCGTGTGGATGCGCAGCCAGATAATCCGTCAACCCCGGCACAAATTTGGTCTTTCTTCCCAGCCCGGTTCTAAACACAAATGATGTGCCGTCATATTCATCATAGTTGGGGAATGCGGCTTCAATCATCTCTTTGGAAAGATCGTTGCCTGGTATGATACGGTCGATTTTCTCTCCGTTTTCCCGGATTCCTACAGATGCGTACATCAGATCAACATCATGTTTACCGATGCAGTCAGGTAACACTTCCTTCATGCGCTCTGCCAGCTCCTGTGCAGTTTCTTCGTCAATCGCATTTACCAGACCGATTCCGAATTTCACTCCGGAAGCCTCATATTCCTTGTAATCCGAAAACAGGATTTCTTCACTGCTCATCCCTTCATATGATAGTTTCTCGGCATGAATCGCTTTGTACAAGGCATCAATATCTTTAACACCCGCAATCTCCGCCAGTGCCGGAACAGCCTTCTGATCAGCTTCGGTGACTGTGGAACCGGTTAATCCATCCGTATCCGAAAGTACCGCCCCGAGTAAGAGATATGCGGTTGTCTTATCGAGTTCAAATCCGTAATTCAGATAGTCTAACCAGACGATCGTAGCCGTAGCCCCAATCGGTTTGGCTTCATAAACCACCTGATGTCCTGTAGTAATACTGCCTACGCCATGGTGATCAAGTACGCCAACTATATGGGCATCCGCAAGTCCGTCAACAGCCTGGGCATACTCACTGTGATCGACCAGGAAGATACTTTGTCCTGAAGCGTCTTCCAGAACCGGCGGAACATCTACTCCCGCCTCACGCAGAATATAAGAGGTTTCCTTGTTGATTTCTTCCGTAATGACTGCTTCTGCGTTATATCCAAGCAAAGTCAGAAATTTCGCGTAGGCAACAGCGCTGCATACCGTGTCCGAGTCCGGGCTGCGGTGTCCGATCACGTACACCGGTCCATCTCCAACGCTGAGTTTGGCCATACTGCTGCGGTTCAGCACGTATAACTGTTCACGTTCCTGAAGAGCCTGATTCCTGCCGGATGTTTTACCCGCAAAGAAGCCTCCTATACCAAGGCATACAGCCAGCAGACCTGCCAGAACTATCTTTACATTGTTTGATTCATGTTTATCCATATTCGTTACCTCTTTTAAAGATATCCTTTATACTAGTCTTTCTTTAATCAGAAGTTCAAGAACCAGAGCTTCTCTTTCAAACATCAATTGATTATATGGACTATCTTTTACACTGCGGTTCTTCTTAATCGCAGTTTCAAGATCCACGTACTCCAGAGTATACGCTTCCTGTGATTCGTAGATATCCAGATCCTGCGTCACAGGCATATCTTCCACATCACACAGATAGTAGTAATTATCCTGCACAAAGCACTCTGTATCATCATTATCGCTTTTTTGAATACGATGTACATATCCGTACTCCTTTATCGTTTCCGGACGTACCACAAGACCGGCTTCTTCCCGGGTTTCCCGGATCATGGCTTCTACAGGATTCTCTCCGTTTTCTATCCCGCCGCCGGGGAATTTGTAATAGTCATACTTCAGACTATGAACCATTGCGACTTTGCCATCACGGAGAATAATACTTCTTGCGGAATTTCGCACAAAAGAATGTGTACACTGCGCATAGTCCTTTTTATCCATTACAAACAACAATCTCATTGTACAGCCTCACAAATCGATCCAATATCTCTCCAGATACAGATCAGCACCGGATTCATAAACCGTGGACTCATATACACCACCGTTATTCAGAATCGTTCCTTTACTGCCTTCATTTCCCTGAATACAAGTGATCAGGACTTTATTCATCCCCAGTTTTTTACACTCAGGCAAAGCCATACCGAGCATCTGTGTCGCATATCCTTTACGACGTTCGCCCGGCGCGACAGAATACCCGATATGACCCCCGAATTTCTCCAGATAATCGTTAAAACAATGCCGGATCTGAAGCATTCCGACGATCTTCTGATCTTCTTCCCGGACAAAGATATACTGTGTCGCAGGTACAAGTCCTTCCGGAACAGTTCCGGGATTCTTCATCTTACCGGAGTATTCAATCCACTCCCGGGGATCTTCTATTCTCCTCAGAGCACCGGTACCGTCCATGGAACTGCCACTGTCAATAAACTCTTTTCTGTATGCCTGAATCTGCTGTACGTATTCCATTGTTGGTTCTATCAGTTTCATCATATATACTCCTGCGGAGGAGATCCTATCCTCTATTTTGTCACGAATGTTTCTATTTCCTGCTGCAGCAGCCGGAACACCTTGGCAACCAGATATCCGTCCGCGATGGCGTGGTTCAGCCGCACACTGACCGGCATGACAAGTCTTCCGTTTTCTTCACGGTATCTGCCCCAGTTGATGATCGGTGCAAAAAACAGATTTCCATCCGGAAGTTCTATATTCAGTGAATCATAGGAAAGCCAGGAGATATACGATGCATCAAACCAGTTGGGATGATTCTCCATATCCAATCCGTATTCTCGTGTTTTCTTCGCTTCTTCAGCATCCTTCAAAGCACCGGCATAGAACTTGTCATAGTCCTCGCAATACTCTGTATACACAGGTGTACATGTTTCCGTATCTTCATGAAACACATACTGTGTGGGATGTATCACATCGTAACAGATTAGTTCATCTGTCTGCCACAGATACCCCATCTTGTAGTCGTCGCGTGAATTCATTACCTTTGACAGAATATAGAGAAAGTTAATGTAAAACTTCGTTCCTTTCTCCCTGGAATATATCACCAGATCTGTCACATCAATTCTTGCGGTCATGGATGTGGAACACTTACAATCTTCCGAGAAATGACGGAATACCCCTTTACGATAATATGTTTCCTTGTCAACAACCTTGTAATTCATCTTACTCTTATCCTCTATACAACCATGATCAGTCATCGTAATCAATACGTTCAACCTTAAAGATCACCGGTCTCGTACCATCGGAGCAGCAACAGATCATCGTATTCTCTTCTTTCATCCATCCATTCATAATGGATCCTCCCTGAAGACCGGTATAAATATATCTGCTTATGGCGTCCCACGCTTCGGAACAATGAGGCATCTTCGGTCCGCCTGCAACGGTATCCGGATCAGCATCCGTCTTGATCAACGAATCCAAACCGCCATGCCAGAAGTGATTCTTTTCTTCATCACGATAGAATTCATACACATCCCCGACATGATAAACCGGACAAATACCCGCATCCGGATCTTTACAATACTGTTTCTGCAATTCCGGATAAAGCTTCTTATCAATGACTGTAACTCTTACTTTGTGTTTCATTTCCTTCTCCATCTCCATGTTAAGATACTACTGTTTATCTGTATCATTCCGGTTATTCACGATTCATATAAATGCAATTCCCGTTATAATTCAGAAATAGTTCTTTTGCGCATTCCACACCGTTTTCCTCACCTTGTCTGTCACCAGAATAAGCAGTAATCTATACTATCCGATATCCTGCCTGTTCAAGAACTTCCGATGCTCTGTGATAATCTCCTGCTTTCACCAGGATATAGTCAGTATTATAGGTAGATACCGCAAAGATTCCGATCTTGTTCTCTGCCAGTATCCCGGATAACTTTGACAAGATACCGATCAGAGAGAAATCGAGTATACCCCGGATCCGGAATCCCTTCCAGCCATCCTCCCGTTCAGTTGTGTCTGATGGTGTATCTTCTGTCCTGCACACGAGGGAAATCTCTTCATCTGTTTTCCCGATAAAGTAAAACTCTTTTTCAAGATCAAGCGAGGAAATCTCCGGCACTTTACATACAGTCAGATTATAAGGCAGTTTTTCAAGTTCCATGATGACCTCCGCAAAACATGTTTATCCGTTTGTTTTTACTCCTTTCAGATGTCTGATCTGCCACAGACGTTCTGTTATTACCATATCCATATGATCAGGGTATAACATATTGATTACCTTTACCGCATAATCCGAAGCGACCATCGCATGTTCTCTCATATGAGCAGCAGCCACCGCATGACCCGCAACCCTCAACGCTGAACCGCAATAGCATCTTTGTTTTGGTCACACCCAAGTCTCCTGGTATTATACGATAAAATCATTCTTACTTGGGAGTTTCCACGTCTTTGCCTATATAAAGATACCTCAGATGATATCCTCGCGAAGGATTCTTAATATCCGAGTACGCGATACTTACTCCGTAAGCTTCCGATACATCCAGAGCCTTATCACCGATACCGTAAACATAGTGATAGTGGGGATGGGCATCCTCGATCAGTCTTGGCTTTCTGTCCCTGACCCACTCCGCATCCTGCATGAAGTAAGCTCTTTCCTCTATGCGTTTAATCGTACTCCCTGCCGGCATTTCCTTGACGGTTTTCTTCTTTCCTTTACCTTTGATCTTGTAATCAGACCATACGCCGTCCTTCAGTGTACCGATATAGGTTTCCTTCACTGACTGATCCTGTAAAACCGTAAACCAGTATGTATCGTTCTTTCCGCCGATGCTCCAGTCTATTTCATCACGAAACGCCTGGTAGAATTCAAAACCTTCTTCTTTTTTCACAAGTTCTATAAACCGGTAGTTCTTCATTCCCTGTTCCTCCCTTGATTACAGTTCCGGTATCCAAGCGGAACCGGCAGCACTTAATTCGATTACTTTTCTGATGATGTCTTTCTGTAAAACAGACAACTTAAAACACCGATTACTGAGTTAAGAAATACGAGTAAAACAATGAGCAGTCCCAGATCATCACCAATCTGTACGGTTGCGTCTATGATTCTGACAACAAACCTGGATACGATCAGCATTACAACAATTGCCGCAACAATATACCCAAACTTTTTCATCTCTGCGTTGTCTTAGCCCGTGAATAATCAGTCATAACTATTCTCATAGATATCGAAGAATTTAGAGATAAAACGCGCCTGTTCCTGAGCTTCCGGAGAACCGGTTGTTATCTGAGTCCCATACTTCTTATATGCTTGATAATTATCCTTTGAAACGGGGTTTAGTTGATGTTCGTCCACAATCAGTTTCAGTCCTTCAGAATAGTTCTCCAGCAAAGCCTCATAAGCTTGATCCGGATCCTTAAATACCGCATAACCATCCTTTGTCGCACCGATTTCAAATCGTTCGTCACGCTCGTAAAAATCTGCAGTGTCTACATTACCCTTGATGTTTCCCTGTCCTGCGATATACTCCTGCTCATACGGATGTCGTATTTTGCCATTTGCACAAGCTGACAGAGAACAGGCAAAAACCAGGCAAATGATGGAGACGATAGTTCTTTTCATTACTGAAACACCTCCGCAGATAAAGCATTCTAAACGATAGACTGCCTGTGATAATCCGTGATATCCGAACCAAGTTTCTCATAGATATCCATTACAGAACCGACACTGGATAACGTCTTTAATTCCGCGTCTGTCATTCCGATAAGCTCCAGGAACTCTACTCTTCCGTTCGGTGTATCAATTGTCTCCACAGCAGGATCTTTCACGGTAATAAACCCTGTCAGATTTGACTTCTGTTTTGCGTCAATTCCTTCTTTCTGACCGGTATAAATATATTCAAACGGCCGGAAGATTTCTCCCTTGGTAAATGTCAGTCTGGCAATCATCTGTAAGATACCGCAGATATTTCTGAACTCAGCTTTTTCATCTTCATATTCATCTTTTTTGAGTTTCAATGTCAGTTCATATCCGTAACCGCTGATCTCCGGTGTATCAGTCTCTTTCTCATAGATTTCTGTAAGACCGAACGTAACAAAGTGCCAGTAGCTTCCTCCGTCATAGATACTGATTCCGTCCAGAGGATCATTTCCGCCAAGGATCCATTTGATTATGGTTCCATAATGTTTAGGATGTTCCTGCCCGGGATACACTCTTAAGAATTCCTGTTCAATTGCCTGCCAGCCGATTGCCTCAACTTCTTTTTCTTCCAGTTTGTCCACCACCGGTTCTTCCTTCTTCTCTTTCTTGAACATATCAAACAATCCCATGGTTTACCTCCAAAATCATTGTATATCAGGTTTTCAAAAAGAAGTCTGCCGGGAACCGGCAAGACTCCTTATCACTGTCATTTACAGAATTATTGATCCATGTACACCTGTTTACCCGAGAGTGATGCATTCCTGTACTTTACCGGCACGCGGACAGGAACAGGTAATGGTTACGGTATCTCCCGGCTTGCCTTCCACGACCCAGCTGAGTTTCTTCTCTGTAGGCGCGTGGTTAACAGTGATGGAACCGAGACCGTATCCATAACTGCCCTTGGACCAGTATCCGTTAAGATGACCGATCTTCTGTTTAGCTTTGCCTTCCGTAACTTCTGCGCCTTCAAGTACAGCTGTAATCTCCTGTGCTCTGCCGGTTGCGACTGCTTCTTTTGTCACATACGTCGGCAGGTATGAAGCGTTTGCCAGAGTGGTTTCAATACGGTAGTGGGTATTCCCTACGGCAGTAACTCTGGTATTCTTCAGGTACAGATGAGGTAATGTATTCATTTCCCTGAGCAGGAATCTGGTGTGCTTTTCAACTTCCTGCTGAATAAACTTTGACGGCGCATTCTGGATCACATGTTTATAGTCAAAACCACCGATCTCCACTTCTCCCAGCTGGGGATGGTCAAATTTTGTCCATGTCCTGAAGCCTGTACCGTCATTCTGTTCATCGATCCATTTCAGACGCAGACGCAGCTGGTTCACGGCTTCTTCTTCGGTTAGTTCACGAGCTGGAACAATGTAGTCAAAGCCTGCTCTCTTATCCAGATCCCAGCATTCACAGGTAAAGTTGATCAGTCCCATCGCGAAATAGCTGAAGTCATCCATCAGACCGAGAATTTCTTCCGGAGTATTACCGATATATTCATCACGTACATTCCAGCAGGGATACCCGCTTTCTTCCGTAGCCATCTTCCCGATTTCCTTGTAGATCTTCATATCTTCACGGTTGGAATCCTTCCCGGATTTATATCCCGGAGGATACAGGTACTGTCCGCCCATCGTGTGGAAGTGCAGGATCGTGCATAGATTCTTATGTTTATCCATGAACTCTGCCAGGGCGGCTGATTCAGGATTACTCAGGGCATAGGATCCCGCACCGTGCTGCCTGTGCTCCGGAGCCCAGCTGATCGGGAAATTCCGGTTCAAGTCATTGCCGAAAGCTGTCGGAGCTGTATTAATTTCTTCTTCCGGATCCTTGTCGACAATCATGCCTTCGGAATAGACATCGTAGAAGTCTCCTTCAACCTCATCCGGGCGTCTCTTGATCATGATCCGGGGATCTTCCGGATCAATCTTTAACGCGCCTTCCGGTCTCTTTATACGCATCTGGCGGATCACTCCGTCACCGTCAAGATCCTGCGGATGCAGGCCGGGCATCTGTTCTTCAAAAGGATACATACGCGGAACACTGCGGATCATTCCGGGATGATTCAGGTAGTACTCTGAGCCATCGGGAGAGATCCTCGGCACGCAGTAGATCGTATACTTCTTCAGAAGAGAACGAACAGGTTCTTCCTCACAGTTATTAAAAATCGTATCCAGGAAAAACATTGCGCAGCAATTACCGGTAACTTCTCCGGCGTGAATGTTGGCAGTTACCGCAAATCCCGGCTTATCTTCAAATGTTCCGGTCTCAGGATCCGTGATTTCAATCAGCCAGATTTCCCTGTTTTCCGGAGTTGTACCAAGAGTGGTAAGCCGGCAGAGATCCGGATAGTTGTGTTTGTACTGCCTCAGTGCAGAAGTGATCTCATCATATGTAAAGTAATGATCATAAACATATTGTGTCTTCATAAACCGCTCCTTGAACTATTAACTCTAATGATAACGAAAGATGCAGGAAATGTACATTTATCAGAATCACATAAGAAAAAAAACAGTCCGAAGACTGTCTGAGTAATCCGTGATAACACATCTCATGTGATCAAAAATCATTTTCACCGGTTGTAATCTCTGCCCTTCATTGCGTTGATTATTTTCATTCCGTCAGTCTCCTTCCCCTTAATTTCTCCGAAAAAATAATGTCCGGGAAGGATCGACGAAATCAAGATAAACACATTACAAAACAATGCAAAATTGATAAAGAATTCTATTGCGCTCGAAGCGATGATCCCGGAGTTGAATGAAGTACCTCCGCATCTAAGAAACAACAGCACTATAACCAGCACAAGAGATACAACCGGACCCCCCGCAAGCGTTGAAATAAGTTTTCCCTTTGAATCTATCCTGTTTTCAGCAGGCTCAAAATATCCGTCAAAAACCATCAATTTCACTGTCAATCTCTTCGTTTCAAGTAACTTCTTCCCTGACCCGACACGTATATGCCAATGTCTATCTCCCGTCGAGATCATATAACCGATCGCATGACCAAATTCATGCAAAAAGGTTGAGAGAAATAACATCACCCACACAGCGCATAGACAGATTAATATTTCTATGGTGACAGCGAATACTCCAGGCATGTATACCCCCTCATAAATCCTGATTGTCAGTCAGGCTGCGTTTCTGGGAACCATCCCATGTTGAAACGGACTTCCCTGCGTTCGATATCCCTGTTTGTATAACAACAACTGTCAAAACCGATCAAGGTAAAACCTTCGTGCAGATAGAAATCCACCGCATTCACATTAGAGGACTGTGTTTCCAGCATTAAGACCCGGTATTGATTCTGGACTGTGATTTCCTTTGCGAGATCAATCAGTTTTCTTCCATAGCCCTGTCCCCGGATCTCTTCACTGACAAATAATTCGGTGATCAGCAGCCGGTTAGACCATTCCTCCGGGCACACCTCGATTGCGGCCAGAAGCTTTCCATCTTCGACAATGCCGAAAGCGGAAGCCTTTTCCCACCAGTCTTCATAAAGTTTATCTGGATAGTCCCCGTCCTCCGGAAGGTGCGTGAACGGAGTCTCAAACCGTTTCTTACAAATAGGAATACTGAAGCCATCTTCTGTTTTTTCTATACCTATGTCGTAGTAATACTCAGAAGTATAGGAAACCGGCAGAAGAGTTCCTTTCCAGTTTTCTTTACATAGTTTTTGAATTACATATTCTTTCATACACATCCATATCAATAATCTGCTCAACGGATCCCTTGAGTAAATGATACACCGTTTCTGCAAAACCTGCGCCACTCATAAGGGCAAACGGATTATCCCCGAAGGTTTATTCCACCAGAAGTAGAATTTCCTCAATTTTCTCGTTATTTACGAAATGTTTCTCTTACAGTATCCTGTAATCGCGGACCGCAGGAATAACAAATAACTAAGGAGCATAGTATGGACACTTTGAAAATCGGACAGTATATCCAGCATCTACGGAAAGCTGCCGGCATGACGCAGAAAGAACTGGCAGAGAAGTTGAATATTTCTTTTCAAGCCGTCTCAAAATGGGAGAACGGAGACACGCTTCCCGATACCGGTATTCTTCTCGATTTGTGCGATATACTGAATACAACGGCAGATAAGCTGCTCAACGGAGGAAGTCTCGCGGCAGTCGAGCGCAGACTGATGAAACTGGAGGACGTTATCACCGGCTTTCAGTATATAGAAAGCATAGGAAAACTTTTCGGGGAAGACTGTACTTTTTTCACGGGCATGGTCGAAGGAATCAACGAAAAAATGAATATTGACCTGTTGACTTATTTGAAGGATCCTAAGACCCGGGAGGTAATGTATGCGGAGGTGCTGATCCAGGGAATCCTTTCCGGACGTACCGTAGATATGGACGAAATTGAGGCGAACTTCCAAAACGAAAAGATGGTGAAAACCATCCGGCGTTATCTTGCCAAAGCAAACGGAAATCCCGAGACAGCAGTATAGACCCACGGAAAAATCACCCCTCGTATAAATCCGGAGATTTGTGCGAGGGGTGTATTTCTCTCTTAAATATCGAGATACTTATTATTGATATATCACGTTCAAAGCGTCGCTCCTCCCGTTTTGTCTCATAAAGGCAAATACTACGGGTTTCAGAGATTTGGATAGATAAATTGGAATTTGAATTTCCCAAAATCATAGGCATCCGCCAGTGATTATAGGGCTTTAATGAAATCCTCTGAAACCGTTGAAAACAAAGGTTTTCCGCAATCTGCTCACCGAATCCCTTTATTAATTGTTACACCGTTTCTATAACGCCCGCGCCGCTCATAAGGGCAAAAGCAAGGGCAAGAAAAACCCATAACTGAATATAACAAAGTGTGGCAATCGGGAACCTGTGACATATGTGCGAATACATCAACGGAGATATTTTACAGGAGGATTTACAATGGAAAAGACCATTTATGACGAAAGCAACGGATTATGGTATGAGCTGCAAGGTGACTATTACATTCCCTGCCTGACATTACCGGCCGAAGAAGATAATCCCATTGGCATTTGGGGGCAGCGGCACCTGCAGTATATCAAACAGGAGTGCAAGGCCCTATATACGGAGCTGCTGACAAGCGGCAGGCTGAATGCCTACCTTGCCGACATCAATGAACAGGCAGAGGAAGAAATGCTCCTGCTGACAAAGCAGATAGCAGAGTGTGAGGGCGTCACTGAACAGCTCAAAGCACAGGATCAAATGCTTTGGGTGCAGCGGATGAACAACATCCGGGACAGAGCAATGGAGTTTGTAAATCATGATCTGATTTACGCATAAGGCGTCGGCGGCGGGGAGCAACCCCCGCCGCTGTTACTATGTCCTAAATCTTCAGTCCCACAAGGGTGAAAAGTGCTGGATCAGGAACTCTCGATATTCTGCGTAAAGCGGATCGTCCAGATGATCCCTGGTATAGTTTGCGTGCAGTTTCTGCTCATCGGGGTCGATCTCGGCGTAGCGGTGGACGATAACATTTCCGGTGGCCTCTTCTCGGAGAATCTCCGCATAGACATTCGGAATATGTTCCACCAATATAACGGGTACGTTGACAGGGCTCTCCCAAGTGTGGCCTTTGGTATTTGTTAAGGTGGCAGTTGAAATAGGCTGATAAAGAAAACCTTCTTTCCCCTCGTACATCGTTTTCAGTTGGTCCGGAAATCGCTCGAAATAATGCTGTATTCCATTTCGATCAGGACCCATGGTAACGAAGTTTTCCTGTCTGCTCCTACAACAGACCAAAGCATATACCCGGTCGGTAGTAAAATAGGCGACTTTACTCCCATCGATATGGGATTTTGCATTTGCGAGGATGGTATCAAGTCCTCCGATTACGCTGCCGTGGTAAAAAAGCTCTTTTTGTTTCAAGTCTAATCCCCCAATACGTCCTCATGATAAGGTGCAACCGTCTTAGGCCCTTATAAGACCAGCGCAAGCCATTGGCTATGCCGGTGGTTTTGACTATATCTGCCGTTCGATCAGGTGTGCATATCGTTCGGTCAGGTCATGCAATCTGTCCAAGGAAAGCGTTTCCTGTAGTGCTTCCCTCCGTGTCCCACGCATAAAATCCATAAACTGATGCTGTAATGTTGTGAACTCTTGTGCAAGGGCGGTTTCCCCGGCAAGCTCCAGCATTGTGATGCCGTCAAGGAGCAGAGACCGGAATAGGCTGTTCATCATGGGGAAATACGTATTCGGATCATGCTTTTCCGCCGCAAAAGCTTCTATATCAGCGCAGTTTTCCCTTATTACGGATATCGAATCATTCAGATACGGCGTCAATAACTGCGGTTTGGCCTCCGTGGGGATTACCATTCCCACCATCGTTTTCTGATCGACCGAGGCCAGCAATTCTTCCTCGGATAATAACAATTCGGTGCGTTCGCCGCTGCTTTCATGGGTAAGATTCATAAAATGGTATATCCCGTCATATTCTGCAAAAACGACGGCGTGCTTTCCGTAAGGCGTTTGGACGCCAAGCATCGCAGGCTTGTGAGCATGAAGATAATTACAAAGCTGCTCTCTGTCTACCATTTCCTCGACCATTCGATATCCACGGGGAACAAGCCACAGGTTGAACCATTTTGCACCCTGCAACATGGGGCCGGAGATATAAGCGCCGTCCTCTTTGAAAAACAGCCACGGCAGCTTGATTTCGAGCGCAATTTTGTAATCCTCCGTATCGACCCCGTTAAGCTCCATAATTGCAGCGAGCGCAGCATAGGAACAGGAGGCTTTGAAATGCATGTACTTCATCAAAATGACCAGCTTTCCATGAAAAGTGTCTTTAGTATATGAAAGAGATTGTCGAAAAACAAGACTTGAAAAACGCAGTTTTTTCGGTATAATATAATTAAAGAGGCGGGGAGCGATCCCCGCCGTTTTCGTTTCAGCTCAAAATATATTTCAGATTACAGTTGATTTTTCACGATTTCGTGATATAATATAAGTGACCACAATCAGGAGGTTTCAGCTATGCCGGTATTGTCCAGATTTTATGGGATCATCATTCGTATGTATTTTCAGCAGGCGGAGCATAACCCGCCGCACATCCACGCCCTTTACGGCGAAGATATGGCCGCCATTGACATACAGACAGGTGAAGTGTTAGAAGGTCACCTGCCGCCCAAGGCGCTTGCTATGGTACGAGAGTGGGCGGCGATCCACAAAAACGATCTTCTGCATATGTGTGAGACGCAGGAGTTCAAGTCTCTTTCTCCCCTTGAATAAGGAGTTGATACTATGTTCCATAAGGTGAAAGCGGTCAATGCGCTGCCGGACTATCGCCTGAGCGTACAGTTTGCGGAAGGCGTGACCAAAATCTATGATGTAAAGCCCCTGTTTGCAAAATGGGCGCCGTTCAAGGCGTTGGAAAATGCACCGGAGCTGTTTTCCTGTGTGGAGGTCGATATGGGCGGCTATGGGATCATCTGGAATGATGATCTTGACCTTAGTTGCGACGAACTATTTGAGAACGGTGAGACGGTCAAGACGCCCTTTGACGGGCTCATGGCCTTTACCGACGCCACCCGGCTTTGGGGGCTGAATGAAAGTACGCTGCGCAAGGCGATTGCCTACGGCAAGCTGGTCAACGGCGTGGATGCCTGCAAATATGGCAAGCAGTGGGTGATTTCCATGGAGGCCATGAAGCGGGAATACGGTGTTCCTAAAGCAGATCGTTGAGGAGAAATATGTTTATATCAGAATTGAAGAACAGAGAGTTGACAGACAAAATTATCGATAGCGTTTTGTTTGAAGGGCTTGAAGACACGGAGGAGGCCGCTGATTGTATTATCGTGCTCGGGAGCACAAAGGCCTCTCAATATAAGGTTCCCGTTGCAGTTTCTGCTTATAAGGAAAAACGTGCTCCTAAACTTCTGCTGTCCGGTGGAAAAATAAAAGATTTCAATGAAGGCCGCATGAGCGAGGCCGATCATATGTGCAGAACGGCTATCATGCTTGGTGTAAAGGAAGAAGACATCGTTTTAGAAACACTTTCACAAAATACAATAGAAAACATACTTGGATCGCTGTTTGAACTGCAGCGTGTATTTTGTATCAACCATGTGAGAAGGGTATTGCTTGTAACCACTTCATATCATATGAGACGAAGTTTGTCCATAGCAAGATATCTGTTTCCGAGACACATTGAAGTTCTGCCATGTCCTGCAGATGATACCCACACGCGCCGAGATAACTGGGCATATAACGCCGAAGGGCGGAAACGAGCTACGGACGAAGTTCGAAAGATTATCGATTGCGTAGGAAACGGCCTGTTTCCGGATTTTGAAGTATAGGAGCAACACCAGCTTCTCTTGATTACTTAAGAATGGAGCTTTGATATGTGGCGCTTTATAGATGATAATACTTTACCTATAATCACAGCTAAAGATCAAGTCAATAGTGCCCATCGAGAGTGTCGTTTACAGCTTCCCAAGACGGCAGTTGTTTTCTTCATGAGTAAGTGTACTGATTATCTCTGCGAAAACTATCAGGCAAAAGAACTATCGGAACCCTTTCCTCGTTTTTTAAATCGCTGTCCTATTTGGGAAATCAATAAATACCAGCTCTGCTTTCTTGACGGAGGACGTGGTGCACCTCAAGCCTGCGATACCGTTGAGACACTTGCCGCACTTGGAGTAAAGAACATCCTTGCTGTCGGTATGTTCGGCGCATTTGATCCGCAAGTTAAGCTCGGAGAAGTCATAACGCCGGAAAAGGCTTTCATTGAGGAAGGAACCTCGCTCCATTACTATGAGTCCATAGATTTTTCGAAACCAGACAATGATCTGCTCCAAATCTGCTCTTCTATGTTGCAAATCAATACATATCCTATTGTCTCCACTGATGCTGTATATCGGCAGACATTCTACAAAGAACAGTTGTGGCGGAATAAAGGCGCAGTAGGCGTTGATATGGAGACATCTGCAGTTTTCAGCGTATCCCGATATCTCGGCCTCAAAGCTGCGGCGATTCTGATGGCATCCGATATTCACCCTACGAGCCCAGATGAACCGAAATGGGATTGGAATATGACAAAAGATATGAGGTTTGCTTTAGCTGAAAAGAGCCTTGATATCGCAAAACAATTACTGTGATTTGTTATTATCACATAGGAATATAAAACGCCGCCCTGCAAGCTACATACTTGCAGGGCATTTTTATGTACGCACCGCAGGAGCCTCCTGCGGTGTATTCTTCTGTCTTAGCGTCCTCTATCATAATCATGGCTGCGAGGGCGTGACTGCTGCTGCCGTGCGTCGTTCCGTCGCTTGGCCTCCGCCTCCATATCCCGGAGTTTCTTTCGGATGCTCTCTTTTTCAGGCGGTTTCTGCTGGGGCTGCTGCCCTCCGTGGACTTGCCACTCCCATGCGGCAAGATTGCGGTTATACTGCTCTACAAGGCTCGTGGCATCGTCATACAGCCGTTTGAACGCCTGCACATCGGGATAGCCGTCCTCTTTCAGAATACCGGGCAGCCGGTCCATCCGGCGGTCGATCTCCTGTTGCACGCCTGCAATCTTCTCCTGCAGGGCCTTGCGCTCTTTTCCTTTGAACAGTCCGGTTGTTTCGGCGAGCTGCTTTTCCAGCTTCGGCAGTTCTCCGTGTATGAGCTGCTTGACCGCCCTGGCTTCGTCCTGTACCTTGACCATCAGCTTCTGCATCTTGCGGTACTCCGCCATGTCAACGGACAGGGTAGGCTTAGGCGGGATCTCCGTCTCCCGGATCAATCCCATTAGGATTTCCTTTGCCTTTTGGATGATGCCCCGGAACAGTCCCGGCAGCCAGCCGTGCTTCTGTACGGACCGGGTGGCCTCGTCGTAAACGTGTTCATTTCTGATCTCTATGATCTTGGATTCTGCGATCCCGGACACCAACGCCATATCCGCAGTTCTGTTCCAGTCCTGCCGTGCCGCGTTGTCCGCCTCGATCTCAGCCTCTTTCGGATTGTTCTTCCCGATCTTCTTGGTGGGGAGGTAGACGCTGTTCGGGTCAAATACCTTTAGCTGCCGTTCCGGGTCATGGATGTGCCGGTTGATGAGGGTGGTGTAGAACTGCTTGGCTTCGTCCAGAAACAACTCATTTTTGAATGCCTCGTCCTTTGCCGTGAACCGGTGGCTCTCGTAGACCTCGCCCTTTTTGATGACGGTACAGCCCTCACGGATCATACCGTCCTCGCCGGTAATCTCTTTCTTCGTGCGGACCCGCTTGCCGGTTTCATCATAGAACACGCTGCGGGTGGCGATCTTGACCTCCGGCTCCGGCAGCAAGCGCCGCTCCGAAAAGATGAGATGGATATGATAGTTCGTCATTTTCTTGTTGTGGTGGAGCGCCGAGACGCATTCCACGTCATACCGTTTCTTGAACTGCTCCGTGAACTCCCGCAGCACCCGGCTGGGATCGAACTGCGTGTATTCCTCCGGCAGAGCAATGATCAACTCCCGCGCCTCAATACATTTTCCCTCTGTCCCATAGCGTTTGAACTCATCTTGGCACTCCTTCGCCAGATCGTTCCAGAAGATCATATCTTCCCTTGTGGAGAAGGTGGCGTAGAGGTATTCCTGCCGCTTGGGGTCTGAGATATACGATATTCTTCCCTTGACATTGGACAGCTTCGACATCTGGATAAAGCTGTGCCGTGCCATCGTTCACCTCCGTTCTTTCGTCCTTCGTCTCCCGTCCTCCGTCCTCCATAGGTTGTCACGCCGCCGCAGCGGTGGGACAACACCGGAAAGCGCCGGGCGGTTTCCGGCTGCGTCTATGCCCATCCACGCCGGGGCAGAGACGCAGGCCCTCCGCAGGAGCGAAATGCCCCTTGTACAAATCGCCAGATTTGTGCGAGGGGTGTATTTCGCTCTCAAACGGCGAGGCCTTTTTTCTGCTGTGTCCATCCCTTAGCGCACCTCCCGGACGTCTGCCTGATTGAGCAG
>JAFRMA010000085.1 GCA_017430925.1 Solobacterium sp.
AAGAACGTTAACCAGGGCTTCTATGACACTGCTAAGGCTGAATTAGACGGTACATTAGTATATGGTCAGAACTACAGACTTGGTGTTAACGGTGGTTATGTAGGTGCTGCTGTTACTTCTACAACAAAGGCTGCTCTGACAGACGAACAGCTGAAGACTGTTGAAGACATCAAGGCGAAGATTGCTGACGGAACGATTGATGTAGCAACTGCTTTCTAATCAGACAAAAGAAAGATTGAATCACAAAAGGTACTGAAGTTGCCTTTGGCCTGGTGCCAAAGGCAACTTTGTTTAAGGGGATGATCATTATGGAAAATTATCTTGTAATGGAGAATGTTACCAAAATCTACAATAACGGTATCATCGCCAATGATAAAGTAAATTTTTCTGCCAGAAAGGGAGAGATCCACGCCATATGCGGTGAGAATGGTGCCGGTAAGACAACCTTGATGAAGATGCTTTTTGGTATTGAACAACCAGATGAAGGCAGAATTATCATCAAAGGAAAAGAGATGCATCTGAATTCTCCTACGGATGCGATCAAGGCTGGTATCGGTATGGTTCATCAGCACTTCATGCAGGTTCCTACCCTGACAGTCGCGGAAAATGTAACTTTAGGTGTTGAGCCGACGAACGGAATTGTCTTTGACATGGACAAGGCTGTTCGCATGACAACGGAGTGTTGTGAGAAATACGGCTTTGATATCAATCCCAGGGCTCATATCCAGGATCTGTCCGTAGGTGTCAAACAAAAGGTAGAGATCGTCAAAGCACTGGTAAAAGGCTGCGAAATCCTGATTCTTGATGAACCGACAGCTGTTCTTACCCCGCAGGAGACGAAGGAGCTCTTTGTCCAGCTGAAGAATCTGCGTGATTCCGGCTGTACGATCATCTTTATCTCACACAAATTGAATGAAGTAAAAGAACTCTGTGACCGTGTTACTGTCATCAAGAAGGGTAAGACGATCGGAGTATGGAATATCAAGGATGTTACGGAAGCGGATATCTCCAGATATATGGTTGGTGTTGATGTTGACCTGAATATCCCGAAGGAGCCCGCAAACCCGAAAGAAAACGTTCTTGTTGTCAATGACCTGACAATTTATAACGAAGCCGGTAAAAAGAAGGTTGACGATGTTTCCTTCTCTGTGAGAAGAGGGGAAATTGTCGGTATTGCCGGTGTTGAAGGTAACGGGCAGAGAGAAATGATCGATGCGATTACCGGTCTGGCCAAGTATAGTTACGGCAGTATCAAGTTGATGGGTAAAGAGGTCAAGGATATGGATATCGGAGAACTGCGTAAGACAGGTCTGGCCCATATTCCGGAAGACCGTAATATCTATGGATGCGCACGTTCCATGAGTATCCGTGACAATATCATCGCGGATAAGATCGCAGATCCAAAGTACAATAACGGCCTGTTTATCAACGAGAAAGCAGTAAAAGAAGATACTGACAGATGGGTCGATGAATTCCTGGTCCTGTGTGACAGCGGTGAACAGCTGGTTGGCATGTTGTCCGGAGGCAACGTACAGAAAGTTGTCGTTGCCCGTGAGTTTACCAGCTACTCCGAACTAGTTGTCTGTGACCAGCCTACCCGCGGTATCGATGTAGGCGCAGCTGAATTTGTCCGTGAAAGAATGGTTGAGATGCGTGATGCCGGGAAAGCGATTCTTCTGATTTCCGCAGACCTGGCTGAAATCATGAGTTTATCTGATTCTCTGATTGTCATGCACGGCGGTAAGATCAACGCCTATTTCCCGGATATTAAACAGCTGACAGAAGAAGATCTTGGCTTCTATATGCTTGGTGTCAAACATATGAGTGAAGAAGAGATTAGAGGTGCTTTGCATGAGTGAGAATAAGAAGACGATGAAATCATTAAACGGATTATTCGGCGGTATGGATGTCGAAGCTCGTTTCGGATTGATGCGTATGGCTGTTGCGATTGCCATTGGTCTTGGAACAGCAGTAGTCCTGATTATCATCGGTGCTAAAAACCCGTTAGAATCCCTGAAATACTTTTTCCTGGGACCGCTTCAGATCTTTAATCCCAATGTTGCCAAAGGTATCGGATGGAATTACTTTGACCAGTGGATCCAGTTTATGATTCCGCTGCTCTTTACCGGTACAGCAGTCAGTATCATGTTCTCTGCCAACAAGTTCAATCTTGGTCTTGAGGGTGCGATCATGTGCGGCGGTCTGGCTTGCGCATGGGTATGCTGCTTGCTGGATGGCGATATTGAGGCGGCTAATGCCAGTCCTGTTCTCTGCGCAGTCTGCGGTCTTGCGGTATCGATTATTGCCGGTGCGGTGATCACACTGATTCCGGCATTGCTGGAAAAGAAGTGGGGAGCGTCCATTATGGTTACCTCGCTGATGCTGAACTATATCTCTCTATATATTTCCAGATATTGCCTGTTCTCCACCACTCTGCGTGATACTCGTACTTCGAAGTATTCCTGGCAGTGGACAAAGGATGTAGTCCTGACTTTCCGTAAATTCCTTGGGACCCGATTCACACTGCGTATCGGTCTCTTTATCGGTATCCTGGTGGTATTGGTTGGCTGGGCATTCCTGTTCAAGACCAAATGGGGATTTAAGATCCGTCAGCTCGGTCAGAACCCGAACTTTGCAAAGTATGTCGGTGTTGGTATTATTTCCACCGGTGTGATCGTCCAGATCATCGGTGGTGCAATCGGCGGCTTATGCGGCGCAACAGTCATTCTTGGTAACTATAACTATTACTATGGTGTAGAACTTACCGGCTATGGCTGGGATGGCGTAACCATGGCTATCTTTGCCGGAAATAACCCGAAACGTCTGATTCCGGCAGCAGCGTTCATCGCCTATATCCGTGCCGGTGCGTCAATCATGGCTACTCAGCCCGGCGGACCGATCAATGAACTGACAAAGATCGTTGAAGGCGTTATCGTACTGTTCCTGCTTGCTGAGAGATTCCTGGCTAAGACACATCGTAAGATCATCATCGAGGAAGCGAAGAAAAAGCAGGCACTCCGGATGGAAGCAGGAAAGGAGGCTGCAGAATAATGGGACTGTTAACTGAGATTTTCAATACAATTTCCAAAGTTATTGTTCTTCCGACGTTCTATTACATGATTATCATGTCAGCGGCGCCGATTCTCCTTGCGGCACTGGCCTGCGCAATTGCGTTAAAGGCAAATGCCATCAACATGGGTACAGAAGGAATCATGACCATATCATCCCTGGTCGCAGTACTGGTGTCCTCCGCTGTCGGCGGTTCCGCTGCCGGAGGCCCCTGGTTAGGCCTGGTTGCCGCAATCATTGTCGGCGCTATCCTGGGTTTCCTGGTATCTGTCTTTGCGTTCCGTCTGAAGATCGATATCATTCTGGTCGGTATCGCAATGAATCTGATTGGTACAGGTGCTTCTGTCTTCCTGATGTATGTCCTGACAGGTGACCGGACAACTACGACATCACTGTCTTCCGGTACTCTTCCGCAGGTTTCGATTCCGGTACTCAAGAGTATTCCGGTACTTGGGGAAATCCTCTCCGGGCACTATATCCTGACGTATGTCGCATATATCCTCGTCTTCGTGATGTCCTTCCTGTTGTTTAAGACAAAGCTTGGTTTGCGTATCCGCGCTGTCGGTGAAAATGAAGACGCAGCGGAATCTGTAGGTATTTCCTCTCTGCAGATCAAAACGATTGCCCTGATCATTTCCGGTGCTTTGGGTGGTCTGGCAGGCGCGTTCATGTCTGAATGTTATCTGGCATACTTCTCCAGCGGATTAATTGCAGGACGTGGTTTCGTCGGTCTGGCTGCCTGTAATATGGGTGCCGGCAACCCTGGCATTATCTGCCTCTGCTGTCTTGCGTTTGGTATCTTCTATGCCTTCTCCAACTTTGCGACACTTTCCAATCTGTCAATCTATGCGCTGAATGCTCTTCCGTATGCAGTAGTTCTGATTGGTGTTGTACTGTATTCCATCTATACACGTAATAAAGAGCTGAAGCGTCTGCAGGGTCTTGAAAGTGAGGAGAAATCCGATACAGGTACTGTCCAAAACTAGAATTCTGTAACAGGCAGGAGAAAGGAATCCTATGACAATAAAGAAAAGACCGGTGATCCTTGATGGTGATCCCGGACATGACGATGCGATTGCCTGGGTATTGGCAGCATCCATTCCGGAATTTGACATCAAAGCGATTACTACGGTAGCCGGCAATCAGACGCTGGCCAAAGTAACATACAATGCCCAGCGCATTGCAGCTTTACTGCATCTGGATGTACCGGTAGCGAAGGGCAGAAGTGTTCCCCTGATGTCCGACCTGATCATTGCGCCGAATTTCCATGGTCAATCCGGATTGGACGGGCCAAAACTCCCGGAACCAAAACGTGAGGTCAGTCCGTTATCCGCCATCGAAATGATGGCTAAAGTACTGCAGGAATCTGAAGAGAAAGTCACGATTATCGCGACCGGACCGCAGACAAATGTAGGCGCATTATTACTCACACATCCGGAATTGAAAGACAAGATCGAAGTCATCTCCACTATGGGCGGAGGTATCCGCAACGGTAACTGGACACCGGCAGCCGAATTCAATATCCTGGTTGATCCGGAAGCTTCATATATCGAGAATGTTTCTGGTGTACCCCTGCAGATGTGCGGCCTGGATGTGACTGAACAGGCAATTGTCTATCCTGAAGATTGGGAAAAGATCCGTGCCCTGGGTAATCCGGTTGCCAAGGTTGTGGCGGAATGGTTTGACTTCTTCTTTATCCATTTGAGTGAATTAGGATGGAAGGGTGCGACTCTGCATGATCCTTGCGCCGTTCTCTCACTGGTACACCCGGAGATCTTCGATATTCGTGATTATTACGTGATTACAGAACTGGGCGGGCAGTACAGCCGTGGTGAAACGGTTGCGGATGTTTACGGTATAACCGGTAATAAACCGAATTGCCGGGCAGTCGTTGGCCTGGATCGTGAGAAGTTTGTTGAATATCTGATCGAAGCCTGCAAAACTTTTGATGGCTGGGAGGTGGAATAATGGAACGTATTCCTGTATGGATCGATACCGACTGTGGTGTTGATGATGCCATGGCACTTCTCTGCGCATTCAAATTGCCGGAATTGGATATCGTTGGTTTATCCGCAACAGCCGGAAATGTTACGGTAGAGAATACGTATCGTAATACCCGTGATATTGCTGCTCTGGCAGGACGCAAAGATATCCCGGTATACAAAGGGGCAGAAAAGCCCTGGATCGCTAATCTGCGGACGGCGGAATACGTCCATGGTGAGGATGGACTTGGTGGAGCGGTAATCACTCATTCCGATGCCCCGGAAACTACTGAACATGCCTGGGATGCACTCTACCGCAAGGCAAAGGAACTCAACGGAGAACTGCGTGTAGTGGCTGTAGGGCCGTTAACTGATATTGCCAATACGATTATCAAATATCCGGATTTCCCGGAGTATGTCAAAGAACTGTGCATTATGGGCGGTGTACTGGCAGGACCCGGCAATACCAATATGACAGCGGAATTCAACATCATGGGTGACCCGCACGCGGCTGCCTGTGTCTTCAAGTCAGGTATCCATATCGTTATGTTCGGTCTTGATGTAACCTTGCAGGCACACCTGACAAAAGAAGAAATCAATGTCATCTGCAGTACAGACAATGATGTCTGCCGTATGATTAAAGAAGCAACCAGAAAAACACTGGCTCTCTACAAGAGTCTTGGACTAGGTGAAATCATGTGTATGCATGATTCCTGCCCGGTGCTTTATCTGGCTCATCCTGAGTTCTTCAGCGGACGTGAATGTTGTGTAAGAGTTGAGACCGGCGGTGAACATGCGATAGGAAAAACCGTCAGTGATCTCTACTCTGACGCGAAATTCGGTGATAAGAATACACTTGCCATGCTGAATGTTGACCGGGAAGCAGTAGTTAAACTGGTTACTTCCATCTATCAGTCTTACTAATCACACTGATTGATTGAAGAAATAAAAAAAGGATCTGCCTGGAGTATTAACTCCAGGATACAGATCCTTTTCGTTTACTTCAAACTTGCGGCAACCTTTGCGGTCTTTTCAGCAAGTTCATGGATGGAGATCTTCTTCAGATCCCTTACATAGGTATCCAGTTCATCACCGATTGGTTTTTTCCAATATTCCGGAATGGCTTCACTGCCGATAATTGTGCCTACGATCGTCATGATCTGGGCAGCATTACAGTCAACATCCTGACCGCATCCGCCGCATGCGGCAATCGTCTTGTTGAAGTCACCTTCACCGAAGTACAGACTGACGATTTCAGCACAGGCATTGGGATAAGCATGAACCCAGTTATACTTCTGGTATTGCTTTTCACAGACCATCCAGGCACTATAGTAATCCTCATGGGTTTTACATTGTTCATAAGCGAAACGGATAACCTGTCCGTATTCACTGTCTGCCGGAATCAAATCAATGCAGGTCTCAAGAATCGTCCGGATATCATTCTCATAGTAAGCCATGGAAACCATTAAAGCATTGAACACTTCACCCAGTACACCATTGCGGGCATGGGAGATTACAGCATCCTTAAATGCGCATTCCGCGGCTTTTTTGAGATCGCCGGGGAACAGCTGTCCGCAGATGGCACCACGCATTTGGGCACCGATCCACTCATTGAACGGATTGTGGAAGCGGCCGGACTCCGGAGGCATGATTCCGGCACGCATATTACGCAGCGCAAAATCTTCTGCACTCCAGGCAGTAGGGATGCGGGCAATCCATTCCTCACCGATTTCCAAAGAACTGGTTTCCTTGCCGTATTCTTCGTAAGCAAGCAGTAATGCGATTTCGAAGGTGATGTCATCGTTGTAGGTGTTTGGTTTCCGGATATAGCGATCTACTTCACCATAGCGTTCTTTGATACGTTCTCCGGTATATCCCTCGATACAAGTTCCATAGGCACCGCCGATGATCTGTGAGAGCCATCCGCTGTAAGTCTTTTCCAGATATGTATCATCGATGGGAACATCTGTTTTTTCCGGGAAACTTACTGCGGCAGCGTAATCCTCAAACGTATCATAGAAGGTCTGGTTCCAATACGGACTGGTTTCATCCTTTTCCGCTGCGTATGCTGCCCGGAAAGCACGCTGGGTAAGTTTATGCAGCTTGGGCATGTCACCGGCTTCATAAGTCTTGAAACCTTCTTCAATGATGTCCATAGCACCAGGAACTGTATATCCGCGGTTCTCCATAGCCTGGATGGTTGCCAGACAGATAGATTCAACAGCACGGCTTCCCGGCACCTGAGAATGCCAGTAAATTTTTGTCTGTGCGTCCTGGGCAATTTCCGGTCCGGTCGCCTGTTCTTCCCAAAGAGTTTCGTTGTCATTTTCCTGGTAGCAGGGAATACCGCTGCGCAGGATTTCAAGTTCTTTTTCCCAAGCTTTCATTTTTTCTCCTTATCGGGTCAGATCCCCGTAAAAACGATACATTGCCTCAAGAGCGGTCAGGATTTCTCGTTCCTCTCCAAGAGCAGTTTTATTTTCACCCGTAGAATAATCACTGACAGCTTCAGCGCTGTCCTCACCCCAAAGTACTACGTTGTTGAGGATCGAAGCGGTATGTACGCCGCGCAGACGCCCGACAGTGAACAGGGCAGCAGTCTCAAAGTCGGAAGCGAGAACACCTTTTTGGGACCACGCCTGACAAATCTCAGCATCGTTATCGATGTAGAAGGACTCATGTGACAGGACAATGCCTGTGTGGTGCGGCCAGCCGTTTTCCGCAGCGACTTCCGCACAGCGGTACATCAGACGGTAATCCGGCACAGCTGGATAGATTGGATCCACATAAGCTTTGGAAGCACCGTCATCACGGATCGCTCCTTCACATAGAATCAAGTCACCAAGATTGATTCCGCTCTGCATTGCACCAGCTGAGCCAACCCGCATCTGGATCCGGGTGCCGATTTTGTTCAGTTCTTCGACAGCGATCGCTACGGAAGAACCACCCATACCGGTAGAAATACCGATAACTTTCATCCCTTTGTATACACCCAGAATGGAACGGTATTCCCGGTTAAACGTCAGTTCCTGCACATTTTCGAGGAATCTGGCAATGACATCTACACGTTTGGGATCTCCCGGCATCAGAGCACAGGGAGCCTGGATACTTTCATCCAGATGAATATGCGGCTGTAGCATGGTTCTCAGACCTCCTCACGTTTCTTTGATTATATTTTAACAGATAGCGTATGTTTACGCCTGCGGGATATCAGTGCAGTTTAAGCTGGTCAAAATACAGATATTTGGGACCTTTAATAGATATCCCACGTGGTGAACATACAACATCTGTCTCCTCTGAGAATCTGACTGTATTGATTGCCTCATAGATATTACCGCTGACAGAGAACCCGGTCAGAGGAGTAATCTTATCTCCTTCTTTCAAAAGAGCTAAACGGACTTCACCGCCGAAGTAACCGCTGGTAGTATCCAGCTGAGGAGCAGAGAAGTTCATGATATAGAGTACCGGTTTATTCTTGTCCTCTTCACTGATTACAGGATAGTTTTCAAGGACAGCAATCGGATATGAACCGGTAATCTCTTTTTCTTTCATATAATAGCCGAAGCGCTGATTGCCCCAATAAGCAGAAGCTTTACCTTGATCAATAACTTTTGTCTCTTTTAAGACAATACCGTTACCATCCACAGGGGATGAACCATAGACACCTTCTTCTACTCCCTTCAGGATCATATCAAAGGGAACTTCCGAAATAGTATCATCAATCTTAAAATGACTCATCTTATAGAACTGACGGTTATAAGACAGTTCCTGGGCAAAATTACCCATGATATTGAGCAGCATTTCTTCTTTTACCGCGATTAACAGATTTTCCGGAATTTTTACTTCTTCCGGTTTTACAGCTTCATAACGATATTTGACGTTAACCATGGCAGAACGGATATCGTCAGTATATTTTTCGGTCTGGTTCAGACCGGAAGACTTATGGAAGTAGAGTTCGACATCCTCTTTCTCACCGTCATAACTGGGTACAGATTCAAAGAAGATAGAATACTGATCATATTCATGTTCGACATCATTACTGTTGAGGAAATGAATAATATGATGATCCGCAAATACTTCTGTCGCGTTCAGCTGACTTTCAGCACCTTCTTCACCCTTAAATACAGCATCTGCAGTTTCTTTTGCCAGCTGTGTCAAATCCTGTGCTGAAGCTGATACAGCCTTCAGATTCTCTGTTTTTTCAGCCAGGGGATAATAGGGGTTCTTTGCCTGTTTTGCCTTGATTACAGCTGCTTTAAGCTTCTCTGCGGCAGATTCCGCATCATCAGCAGAAGTGATCACAACCGTCGAAGATCCTCTGAATTCATCAAAGTCAACATAGACAGAAGCTGTGAGTTCTTCTGTTTTGACACTTCTGTTGGTCTCCAGTTCACGTCCGACATAGAACAACTGACGTGATTCATTGACAGTACCAACAATTTCATAAGCACTGATCTCACTGTTTTCAGCCAATATTTTCTTAAACTCACTTACGGTGATCATCCTAATTTAGCCCTCGCTTTCATATGCGGCCCTCCGTCTGAAACGAAGACCCATTCCTTATAACCTTTTCCGCACATACCAGAACCGATGACTTTATACTCATCAGAGACCATGGATATAGAATTGAGCAGATCCAGAACAGAACCGGAGATAACTACCGGAGCTACGATCTTTCCGGTAAATTCTCCGTCTTTGATTTCAAGACCATATTCCGCAGTGCACTGGATCTGCCAGTTCTTGGGATCTTCCATACCGTTGTTGGTATTGACGATATAATAGCCATGTTTAATAGACTTGATCATGTCTTCCAGTTTATCTTTACCCGGAGAGAAGAATGTATTGGTCATCCTGGAATAAGCTTTACGCTTATAGGATTCTCTGCGTCCGTTTCCGCTGGGTTTCTGACCTAATTCCAAAGCGGATAAAGCATCACTGATTCCTCTTTTTAAGATGCCATTCTCAATGATATGTGTATCCTGTGCCAGAACACCGTCATCATCAAAGAAATAGGAAGCCGCAGACAATGCCGCTGCAGCACCGTCATGCATATTCAGCAGGGGACTTCCAACCTGTTTGCCCACATAATGAACAGACTTGGCGCGGTGTTTGACAACCATATCCTGTTCAACACCATGTCCGAAAGCCTCGTGGCAGATCAGGCCGCTGATCGTCGGATCTGTGATGATATCGTAATATCCCGGAGTGATCGGTTCAGCACTCAGAAGTTTCAACACAGTATCAACTGCTTCATCTTTCCGTGCAGAAAGCTCATCAAGAGCCAGGCGGGAATTCGCTTCATTCTCGCTGCAATTGTGCTGCTTGATGGTGTTGCCTTCTCTGGCTGCCAGCACGATCATTGAATTGATCCATTCATAGTGCTGATCAAGAGTCTTCTTCTCCGAGACAAAGATCTTGGATACGGAACGCTTACGGTAGATGAAATTCGCGTTGATGATCCTCTCATCTTTTTGTTCACAGTATGTCCGGATCTCGTTCAGCCTGTTCAGGATTTCTTCATCATTTAAAGGTTCCGCATCAGACCGGTCAAAGGATTTAACGAGTTCCTCTTCTTCCAAAACAGGAGCCTTGACAAAAGTCTGGTTCATTTCAGGAAGACATACAGCCGCCTTCACTTCCTCAGGACCAAGTCCGCGGATTTCGTTCGTTGAATACTCACTGTAGTGAGTTCCGTCGTATAGTTTGATGACAAAGCCGCACTCGTTATCAACATCATCCACGGAAGTCATCCTCGTTGATGACAAGATGCTTTTTGTTCTGGCATAAGAACCTAAAACAGATACGTAGTCATAGTCTTTTCTCAACTCTCTGACTAATTCCTGCGCATCTGTAATCCGTTCTTTCAAGAATTTTTCCAAAGCCATAATTCTTACCTCCTATGACATTATATCAGTCTGATTATACGAATACATTTCAAACATACAGAAAAAGACCACGAAGGTCTTTCTCTGTATATCTTTTTTCTGTTGCTCAATTTCCTGCTTCGGGAAGACAATGCATATGCGTTCTGCCAAGGACACGGAAGCCTTCTGCTTTACCTTTGAAACTACGTATACCGAAATCGTATGCGCGCAGTTTCAGGTACAGGGATATCGAGGAAATGTCTCCACATCCTTCAGGAAACTGACTCTTGTGACAGCCGAAGATCGCTTTGGATTGCTGCACAAGATAGGGACCTGTACGGACAAAACGATTCGGTTTTGCGGTCATGTAATAGGCTATTGCATTCACCGGAGCGGGATCAGCGCCATACTGTTTCATGATCTCCACAAAAGGGGCCAGAAACGCAAGCTGTCTGGCTGCGGTTCCTGCATTGAGGTGGTCCACATGACATTCACTGGTGACAGACGGATCCGGAGCAAAGATGATCTCCGGCTTTTTCTCCCCGATGACTTTTGCCAGAGCCTTGACCAGTTCTTCCCGGTCATAAAATCCACCGTCGGAAAAGCCAAGGAACGTAACATCGCACACGCCCAGTACAGCCGCAGAAGCGATCGCTTCCTGCTTCCGGATTTCAATCAGATCTTGAGGAGTTGTGCCTTCCGGAACATAATCGAGCCCATATCTGCCGTCAGTACAGATCACAAACGAAATCTCTTTGCCCATGTCTTTTAGCGCGGCAATGGTTGCTCCTGCCCCAATCTCAATATCATCCGGATGCGGTCCGACAAACAAATATCGCCGGAAAGATTCGATCCTGGGAACCGGTGCAGCGAATTTCAAAACGGTTTTTGTTAAACTCATGCGGTTTTTACCTTTTTCCTGTTTTCCAGTTCGGTACAGATCCGCTCATATTCAGTCTCGTCCAGGATATATTTTTTCTGATACAGGACATAAGACGCATACATTAACAGGAAGGGGAGAACCGTCATCACTATCAGAAGTCCAAGTGACTGTCCGTTCTTCACTCCGCTTAACAACTGCGTGATCGCATCTGCTTTCTCTTCTGCGCTGATTGTACCGGCGTTGGCTGCCTGTTCGTACTGTGAGATACCATTGGTATATTTCAGAATACCAAATGTGATATAAGTCAGATTGGCAATCGCAACTGTCAGGGCAGAAGACATTTTTGTCAGGAACGGACGCAGAGAACCGATAATCCCTTCATCTCTTACACCATGTTCCAGTTCATTGTATTCAACCGTATTCATGATAGAGATCATCATAATCAGATAGAATCCGTACTGACCGAAGTTAGCCAGCATATATCCAAAGGTGAGGATACCGAACTTTATCCCTGACGACAGGGGAATAATACCTGTAAGAATCATGAACAGATAACCTGCAGACCCAATGATCATCAGATAACGCATTAACTTCTTTCGGCCAAGTTTTTTCGAAATCGCAGGATAGAAGATCATCAGGAAGGCAGTAACCATCATACCCAGCATCTGGAACATGGTGAAGAATACGCCTTTATAACCAAATTCAACATAGATATAGGTCTGACCGATACCGGAAAGCACAATACCATTACCGATCTGCTGAAGAAGGAAGATCACCGCAATCCAGACCAGCTGTTTATTCCCGGTAATTGTAGAGATGATCTTTTTGAAACTGACGGGAGGGGCAGGCTCATCATTCGCGTTTCGCTCTTCCGTGACGCCAAAAATCGTAAAGGCAAGAAACAGAGGGCCGAGAATTGCCGCACCTAGTGCTACGATTCCGTAGGCAGTGACAGCATTTCCGCCGATCGCATTCTCACCGGCAGTGAACATGGGAATCAGGGATGCCGCAAGAACACCGCCGATACCGGCAAACAATGTTGCTCTGGAAGTAAACTTATTCCTGGTATCCGCATCCGAACTCAGTGCCGGAACCATACCCCAGTAGGAGATATCATGCATGGTATAAGTGATACTGTAGGCAAAATACATGAAGCCGAAGAAGCGGACAAAAGCCCAGCCTTGCAGTTTGGTATTGAACATGGCATAGATCACAAGTGAGGTCGTCAGGATACCAATCAAAAGCCATGGCTTGAATTTACCCCATCTTGATCTGGTACGTTCGATGATATTCCCCATGATTGGATCGTTCAAGGCATCAAAGACACGGGCAGCGACCATGATTGCGGTAATCGCAGAAAGCTGGGCAGTATCAAGATTCCTGGTAAACAGAACAAAAGCCAGAAGATAACTTGTAACAAGGTTGTACATGATGTCACGTCCAACCGTACCCAGAGGAAACATCAGAAGATTCTTTTTCGTGATTTTCTCATCATTATGCATAAGTATGTATTCCTTTACAATTATCTCTATTATCGCTGATTCTTTCTCAGTTTGAAAGCAGTTTAAAACACCTCTCCGGTATACCGGAATACAAAACTAGTTTCCGGTCATCACTGCCCCGACCGCATCAATTGCCGGATAGTCCTGTTCCGGCGCAGTTAACGTACTGCGGCATAAAGGCAGGATATAGAAGTCTGCGGTTTCACCCGGATCTGCCTGATCCACGGCATAGGTAAAGACCAGATGATACCATCCGTCATGATTCTGTACGATCATAGAAGTGACTGTATCTGAATCAGCGTATGGCTTATAACGTTGTACAG
>JAFRMA010000086.1 GCA_017430925.1 Solobacterium sp.
GAAGATCTTGTTCTGACAATTCACGCATACGCTGATTGATCGCATCGAGTGTATCCTGGTCGATTCCGCTTGTACGAATGCTGGTATATAAACCTTTGGATAACGTATTATCCACGGTAACACGGACATTCTTCCCCAGCACCTGATGTACTGCCGTAATATACAGGAATGAAATTGAGGTCTGGTACGAAATATACGCGGCTCTGTCACGTACATCCAGAAGCTCGATCTCACAATCATCATCCACAACCAGATTCAGCCGGTGTGTGATTCCGTTGATCCTGCACAGAAAAATCGGATAAAGCAGTTCATCCTCAATTTCCATCATGACTTGTTCAACTGTCACCGGAAGATCATACTCTCTGATCCATTCCTGGTGATCCAAAGAATGTATTGTTAATTTCATACCAACCCACTGTCTTTCAGATATTTCTGTACTGCACGCATCTCGCTTCCCGTGATATGACAATACCCGTCCGGGTTCTTATCCAGATAATCCTGATGATACTCTTCCGCATCATAGAAATTCCTCAGTTTCTCCAGTTCCACCACAAATACCGGATACTCCTGTCTCTTACGGGCAAATACTTCTTCGATAACCTTACGGTCATTCTCATCTTCGTAATAAACACCGGTCTGGTACTGACTGCCGATATCATGTCCCTGCTGATTCTGAACTGTCGGATCAATGCACAGGAAATAGACATCCAGCAGCTGCGCCAGAGATACTTTCTCCGGATCATATTCTGTCTGTACGGTTTCACGGAAACCTGTTGTATCTGTACATACTTCTTTGTATGTCGGATTCTCTGTGTGACCATTCGCGTATCCTACGGTTGTCGCAAGAACTCCGGGAACGATCTTCAGGACTTTTTCCATGCCCCAGAAACATCCCCCCGCAAACCAGATTTTCTTCGTCTCACCTGAAATCATATCCGCGACAGGGTCATCTTCTCCGGCAACGATCAACTGTCCTTTTGCCTTACGTACTTCTTCTACCCAGGGTGCCTCGTCCTGCACCCCGTACAGTACATACCGCTGATGTCCGTTCAGGATCCCGCGAAGTTCTTCCAGGTCTTCCTCATTATAGTAAGTCATATCCACAACTGTAACATCTGTTCCCCGGCGGATCATCTGCACAAAGACATTCCCGGCAAACAAACGCATTTCTTCCGTAACAAATATAACTGTAGTATTACCGTGATTCAGAACACGCATCTTATTCAATTCTTTATCCATTATGTATACTCCAACCAACTTCCTGACAGAATATGCGCTGTCCGGTTGTTATTATTTTACCATAGAGGTTCCTCTTCCTGTACATTACAGACATTGTATTTTGTCTTCTCTTTTCCCGTTTCAATCACAAGACAAGGAGATCCGGTGCAGAGGAACACAGCCGTATTTATAAAACGATCAGGTTTTTTCAACCTGATCGTTCCGGTTTCTTTTTTAGCGTTCTGCCAGTTCTCTGTGGTTCACGACGTTAGGCACATCTTTCCCGCTGAGGACACCTGTCAGACCATCCATCGCTTCATGAAGCATACCGATCCGCGCCTTCTTCGTGGCACTCGCCGCATGTGGTGTTAGCGTGACGTTATCCAGCGCCTTCAGTTCTTCACTTACCTTTGGTTCATGTTCATAAACATCGAGCCCGGCACCACGGATCACATGATCCCTCAGTGCAGCCGCAAGCGCCTCTTCATCAACGATCGGGCCACGGGCACAATTGACAAAGAAGGCATCCGGCTTCATCATCCGGAAAGTCTCAGCGCCGAACAGATGATGATTCTCCGCTGTGTATGGAAGATGGAGTGTCACACAGTCTGCGTTTCTGATAAGTTCCTCAAATCCGCAATAGGTCACACCATATTCCTTCTCAATTTCTTCACTGCTGCGGTACGGATCATAATAAATAACATTCATGCCAAGACCTTGTGCCTTTCGGCAGACCGCCTTGCCGATCCGTCCGAAACCGACAATGCCTAGCGTACTTCCGTTTACCGATGCCATGCCATCCATCATGAACGGCGGTTTCCAGATATTCTGTCTCACTTCGCGGTCAAATTTGGCAATATGGCGCATTGTCGCAACAATCAGTGCTATTGTGTGCTCTGCTGTGGCATCTGTAACCTGTGTGGGTGTATTGACAACGGCTATTCCGCGTGCTGTCGCCGCCTTAACGTCAATATTGTCATACCCTACACCGAAATTTGCTACAGCTTTCAGGTTTTTACCTTTTTCCAGCAAGGTGTCGTTGATGCGCAGCCCGAATCCCAGAATCGCGTCGTATTGCTCCGCAATCTCACTTACTGCATCATAGGTTAATCTGTGATCCGGGATCGTGATTTCGAAGTCTTTGTACATTTCCAGAAGTTCTGCAGGTACATTCGTCGAAACCAAGATTTTCATCATACTGATTTTTCCTCCTGTCTCACTTTGTCAGTCCGTCTGCGATTTTGCGCATTTCAGCACCTTTCTGGTTAAGAAAATCCATATAGACCTTATTCATATCTCCGTAGCAGAAGTCACGGACACCAAGGTCGATATACCGCTGTGCATCAGACGCAGCCCCAAAAAGCTCACAACGCGGACGTACACCATGTTTCAGTGCTGTTTTAATCATATGCTCTTCGATTTCACGCAGTTCTGCTCTATGTTCAGCCACATTCCATCCCATACTCATCGCGTAATCAGACGGACCGAATTGAACCATATCAACACCAGGTATCGAGCAGATCTCTTCAATATTGTCTATCGCTTCTTTCTTCTCAATCATAAACGCCAGCACAACGTCATCAAGGCGCGCACTGTGCGGTACTTGCGGAAGATAAGGCTGAAAGCCGATGTATCGACGATTAGGAAATCCGAAACGCCCGTTTCCTGACGGACTGTCAGACTTCATCACAAACACAGATTCTGCTACCTCTTCCGGTGTTTTGTGGTCGCAGAACAAAATTGCCTGGAAACCTGCCGCAACTGCTTTTTGAGCGACAAAAGCACGGTTTTGGAAATCCGTCTTGATCATCGTTCCCATACCATGTAGTTCCGCGGCACGACATAGATTCTCCAGATCTGCCTGTGAATAAGGTGAGTATTCCGCAATGTATTCCACGTAGTCAAAATTACCGGAAGCGCCAACCATCTCGATGAAAAGCGGCTCCACAGTGCCGAGTCTTGTGTTTACTGTCGGTTTTGAATCCCTGAACAGGGCACGGATCTTGTTTTCTTTCATTGTGGCCATGATTCTCCTCCTAATCACATGGATGTCATCAGTTACGTGACAACCTTTCAATTAAATTGTATACGACCTATTTGAGTTGTAAAGGCACATCCTCTTCAAACCCGCTCCCAAAAGCACGATACGCATGGACATACGTACGCGCGTCATGTTTCCCGTCTGTACAAGTCTGAAGGGTAAGTACTTCCTTCCCGGGAACACGCTGAAAAGGCTCCAGATCTCCCACTGCCTGATCAACCAGTACTTCATATACCACATATCTGTACACAGAATCATTCTGAAACTCCAGCAGAAGCTCATCTCCTTCCTTCAGCCGTGCGATATTCTGGAACCAGCAGAAATCACATAGGAAGCTACCGCGCGCACTATGTCCCGCAATCACGGTATTCCCGTCCGCTTCTCCGGGCAGATCTCCACCTTGTACAATACAGACATACGCTTTCAGTTTTTCTTCTTCCGCTCCTGCCGCTACCGGACAGATCACATCCAGGGCAGGAATACGCAATACCGCATAGACTTCACTATCTTCTTCCGGCAGATCAGACTCCCGGTATTGAATGATCCTCTTCTGATGGATCTTCTGCGCATATTCATATCTCCGGTACCGGGTAAATAATATTCCTGCCCCGATGCCCGCAAGAATCAGAAATCCGGTGATGATCCATAGTCTTTTTCTCATGGATAAGGCAGGCGGAGCCCTTTCAACTCCGCCTACTTCTTACGATTCAAAACAACTAACGTGCCAAGCACACCTACGACAATCATGGCACAAGGAATCAACACCCATGTCTGATCTATACCTGTGGGGATATTATCCACGATTACTTCCGGCGCTTTGACCTCGGATGTTACCGTATTGGTTTCCAGGGTCACGTTATCCAGAGTAATTTTTGCCTTGTTGGATACAGACGCGTCATACTTCGGTGTGATCACTACACACTTCACTGTCTGTGAAGAATTCGCTTTGACCGTGATCTTCCACGTTACCGTGTTCCCCTGTAATGTACCGTTCTGAGTCGCACTGACAAAGGTCACCTCTTTCGGCAGAGTATCCGTGATCATTACTTCCTGATCCGTGGATTTCGGATTTCTCACGGTGATCTGGTAGGTATATCTCTTTCCTCCTTCCAACGTCTTCTTCTCCATATTTGTGCCAAAGACATTGGTGATGGTCTTTACCGGATCTTCCGGGATAGAGTTTGTGACTGTATTGGTCTTCAGAGTCCGTTCATCTTCAAGCTTTAGTATTCCCTGATTCCGGATCGTTTTTCCTTTTGTGCCGGTCTTTACCTTGACCTCAAAGGATACTTCCCTGGTTTCTCCCGCGTTCATCTCCAGTTTCCACTGTACTGTACGCTGATTAACCGTACCCTGATCATTCACACGTATCAACTCTGTTTCTTCCGGGATTGTGTCTTCCAGAATACAGGCTTGTTTACCCTTGAGCAGGTTTTTCACCTGCAGCACATAGGTCAGTACATCCCCCTCATTGACCATCTGTCCGTCAATCTGTTCACCCGCACTGTTCAAAACCTGTTTCTCCGGTGATACCGGCACATGTACTTCCACGGTATTGGTTTTTCGCATGATCTTCTCTGTACGTACCTCTGCCGTATTTGGAATGGTTACTCCTTCCCGAACTGCCTTCACACGGAAACTGACTGTCTCCTTCTTACCGGCTTTCACCTTTACTGTCCACTGTACCTGCCCATTCTTGCATACACCGTGATGATCAGCACGGATGAACTCTGTATGTTCCGGCACAACGTCCGTAATGGTGAATGTTCGTTCTGTTCCTCCCGGATTGCTCACTTCGATCTGGTATTCATACTCTTCATTCACAGAGACATACTTTCCATGGATGTCCTTTCCTTCAAGATCGACAACTCTCTTTACCGGATCCGGAATGGATGGATTGATTACTTCGTTGGTCTCATAAGTTTTCCCGGTAATCTTTACCTCTGCTTTATTGACATATGTCTTCCCGTCACGCAGGACCTTGACCGTAAATCCTACCGTCATTTTTTCCTGAGGTTCCAGGACAAATGCCGGCCATTTCACTTCACCGTTCTCTTCTGTACCATCGTGGTCCGCCTGGAGGAATTCCGTATCTTCCGGCAGCGGATCGCAGATCTCATAGGTTCGTCTGACTTTCGTGTTGTTCCGGATATCGATAAAGTAATACAGGATCGTGTTTACTTCCGCGCACTGTCCGTTAATATCTTCGCCGGCTTCATTGCATACACGTTTGTGAGGATGCTCCGGTTCTGTATCATCTTTACGATTGTGGATCTCTCCGTATGCGGTATTACCTTCAACACGCAGTTTCTTTGTCTTTCCTTCTGTATCTGTGTATTCCGACTGATCACCTAAGGCATAGTCCGTCTGACTGGCCGGGCGTAGCGCAAACAGAGTACCATTTTCTTCCGGCAGATATCCTTCCTGCACATTCTGTTCAAAGAACGCATAGTCACCCGCTGTAAGTCCATGTAAGATCAATTGTTTATCTTTATTCAGTTTCAGTACAGAAGCTTCATCCTGCTTGTCTGTTTCTCCTTTTAGCAGATATTCCCCGCTTTCGGTTCTTTCAAACAATGCGTATTTTTCTGCTTCTCCGGCTTCTGATGCGGTCTGTACGATAAACTCGATATCCTCAAAGCTTTCGTCTATGCCTGTCTTATCAATTACCAGATCATACGTATTCCAGTAATTGATCATCTCCGGCAGTTCTTCTCCATCCTGCAATACGACCAACTCTGTGCCGTCTTCACTTTCACTGACAACGTAAGTTATTCTCAAGTCATCCGCCCAGGTAAACTGTCTGGTATCAGGATCGCGTATTTCCTTGATGATGTAGGAATATGTCCCGGGACGCTTAAATGTTATCTTTCCGAAAGAAATGACTTCTGAATGATCGGTCTCCAGAATCTGTTCCGGAGATTCCGGCATCGGATAAGTATCATCTTCCGGTTTCACCACAAATCTGAGCGTACTTTTCTGTACATTCTGACCACGGATCGTCTTCTGTATACGCATCTCTGTAACAGCGTACTTCTCTGTATCCGTTACAGTATAGGTATTGGTAAAGGAGGCTTCTCCAGTCTCATTGGAGATCTTATACGTGATTCTGGCCATACCGTTTCCTGTTCTTCCTCCCAGCTCTGTAGACGCGTCAGTTAACGGATAATCCGGTTGTATACGCAGGGAAGAGAGTGTTTCCGGTGACTGGATATACCCTGACCCTCCGCCGCCGACTGCTGATCCCGGAGTAAATCGCCTTCCTCCGAACCAACCTCCGCCTCCGGCTCCTACACCGCTGTCTGACGGCTGTCCTTTACCAAATCCGTAACCGCCTGTCTGTGTGCCTCCTTTGCAGTGATGCTGAATGCCGTAACCGCCGATACCACCTTCAAGACCTCCGCCTTTCCCGGAATTCTTCCAGATTTCCGGATCCCAGTTATTACTTCGCGGGTCATCTTCCTTTTGCCCGGCTTTCTGGAACATACCAGCGCCTCCGCCTCCTCCAGCCGCAAGAATCACCGCATTTTTATTGTCTTCCAGGGAAGACAGTACACCATCTGCTGACGCAAAATGTGTAGCACCGCCTCCTGCTGCCCCGTTGCGGTAAGTATGACCGGTAACATTTCCACTCTCATCATAGTCCGGAGTATCCCAGCTGTGTCCTCTGCCTCCGCCGTTATATCCGCCGGCAGGATTCTTACCGTTGGCAGCCTTCCCGCCTTGTCCGCCGACAACAACATAGATCGTATCTCCCCGGTTCATCGCAATCGTCCCTTTGGCGTATCCGCCCTGTCCACCTGCGCCGGCAGCCGCGGAACCACCCTGCGCTCCCCAGGCTTCCAGACTATAGAAACCAATCTCCGGTGCTGTAAACGTCTGCACATCACCGGTATAGCTGAAGGTAATGGTTTCTTCTTCCGGAGTGATCGAGGAATCAGATATCGTTCTGGTGATCTTTCCGTCTTCGACGATGTACTTCACGGTATATACCGTCTGGTCCATGGTATAGCCAAACTGCCCGTCATCCAGTTCCTTCACGGTATAGACATACTCTCCGTCAAACGGGAAATGAATCATTGCGAATTCCGCGCTTCCGTTGCCTTTGATGGAAAGGACATCCACACCATCCTCAGGCATGGGATTCTGCGGATTTTCCGGAATCAGCTGAAACCGGAAGGTATCCTGCGGATCTTCCAGACCAATCACTCTTTTGGTTACACGGACAGGCTCCGCAATTGAAATATCCCGCTCATAGTAAACGTAGATGACCTTATCCTCATACGGCATCACACCCTGAATTTCCTTGTCATTTTCATCAACCAGCGCATACATCAGGATCTCCGGAGATAACACATCATACTCTTCTCCTCCGGCATACACACCTGTATACGGAGGATGTAAAACTTTTTCGCTGCCTTTTTCCAGGTAATGAATCGTCAGCGTATACCCGTCTCTGGTCAATACGGGAGAAGATACTTCACGGTATGTATATACCGCGGAAGAATCACTGGTACTGGAACCGGAACGGCTGTTTCCCCGGTTGGTATCTCCCCAGTCTTTCCGTGTGGTATAACGTGCTTTTACAAAGATTTCTGCACTGGCTTCTTCACCAGACACATAATCCGGAAAAGTCACCGACACCTCTGAACCATGGATCTCAACCACCGCATTCTCCTTACTTGCCCGGACATCCAGAATCTCATAGTCATCCGACACAACATCAGACAGAATCATATTCTGCGGATGAGGATCGATCTTGTCTATATACTCCTGCACACTGGCATAATCCGGTTGATAACGTTCTTCAAGGTTGTAGACGTGCTGCCACCCTGTATCTGAATTGTAGATACAGTTCTGGCGTTGATAAATATCATTTAATAACGGGACATGTAAGGCAGTAGCCGGGTCATAAACCTGCGGCTGCGCAAGACCCGCAAAGATGTTCAGACGGAAGATATCCGAAGCGTTGATTACAAATGTATTCTCCCAGCGTGAAAATACCCCTCTTGTCGCAAACGTACCGTCCAACGCATAAGAAAAGTACCGTCCCTGTTCCTTATATCGTTTCAGAATATCCCAGACCGGTGAATCTGCCCTTCCCGCGTTACCCAATGCGTAAGCCTGCCCGCTGGAATCATATCTGGCCCTGTGTCCGGTATCCGTTCCGGTGGAATAATGCATACCGTAGGCATCACACACTCCGACATTCGTCACTGCTGGCAATCCAGCCACAGCCGGATAGTTACACGGCTCATACAGATTGTCATACTGCACGTAGATCACGGTCGGCCAGAGATCCTTTGACACCGGTGTCACGGAATCAAAACTTCCGAAGAAATACTTATACAAAGCCGCATAGACATTCAGGGAATAATGATCACCGCCGTGCCAGGGCATCTCCATCAACTTATACACATAATAGTTTTCATCATCCGGATCCCTGGACACATCCCCGAGCAGAATACCCTCTTCATCTGGTCCGACGATCCTGCCTAATGTTACCTTCTGGTAATGATCCAGAAGATCACTGACCTTATCCAGAGCTTTGTTTAGTGTCCAGCCATGGGAAGGACAATCCGTAAATACAAATAAGGCATGCGAGGACCCGGTCTCCATATCAAATGTACGGGAAGCTGCCAGGCGGATCTTGGCTTCACCGGTATGGATATCCGTCCATTCTGCAGACTTCAGAAGATACTGCGTATCCGTGTTCCTTTCCGCTTCCCGGTAATTTTTCTGTACAGCGTCTGCCTGCGCAGGATCAGTCGCAAGAATCTCTTCCGTTTTTGTGTAATCACTCAGGATCTGATCTTTGACCGGTGTCCCGGAAGAACGGGTTTTCTTCAGCTTACGCATGGATTTTTTCTGGTCTTTTGCGATGTAGGAAGACACATCCATGGTTACCTTTACTTCTGCGGCAGGAAGGTCACAGACAACTTCAAATACCGGATCCGGTTCCGCCCGGAAAGTAAAACTGCCGTAGGTATTCTCCCGGTATTCTTCACTGATCCAACGGATATCGGTGACACCATCCGTGTCCGTATCCGCGAAATGTACATTTGCCTGTGCAGGCAGAATACTCCCGATATGCGTTTCATCCGACTGCGCAATATCTACCTCCACATACACATCACCGGTATCGATCCGGTCAATCACTTTTCCGGGCACACTTTCCGGTACGGTTTCTGTACCCTCTTTATCATCCTGGATATCTGCTGTTTCAGATATTTCTGTTTCTTCCGGAAGTACTGTTTCCGTGATTTCTTCCGGTGCCTCTGCAGGCTCATCTTCCTCTGCAGCCAGCGTATGGGAAAAACTCCCAAAAGAAAGAAACAACGTCAGCAGAATCATCAGCCACTTTTTTCCAAGCATACCATCACCTCTTCCGACTCATCTTAACAAGTCCGGTTCAGGCTATGGTTCTGATGTTCTCCCTAAGTTGTTTCACTTTCCCCAGCAGTCTGTGGATAACGTATAACTATGTTTCCCACTGCGCATTGAATAATCTGGCGTAGAATCCTCTCTTCTCCAGAAGTTCTTCGTGTGTTCCCTGCTCGATGATCGTACCGTGATCCAGGACAAGGATCTGGTCCGCGGACTGTATCGTCGAAAGACGATGAGCAATGATAAATGTTGTCTTATCCTTGCACAGATTGCGTATCGCTTCCTGAATCTGCTGTTCCGTGTACGAGTCCACGTTTGAAGTGGCTTCATCCAGGATCAGCATCTTTGACTCACTTAACATCGCCCTGGCAATCGTCAGAAGCTGTTTCTGTCCCTTGGAGATATTTACACCATCATCTGTAAGTACGGTATCATAACCATCTTTCAGGCTCATGATAAACTCATCGATATGCGCAGCCTTGCACGCATTGATCACATCTTCCCTGGTTGCGTTGTCATTTCCGTACGCAACGTTCTCATAGATCGTTCCCTTAAACAGCCATGTGTCCTGCAGAACCATGGAGAAATGCTTACGCAGAGAATGTCTCGTTGCGTGAAGAATATCATGACCATCAATCGAGATCACTCCCGAATCCGGATCATAGAACCGCATCAGCAGGTTGATGATCGTTGTCTTGCCTGCCCCGGTAGGACCGACAATAGCGACCATTTTCCCGGGATGCGCGTGGATATCCAGTCCGTGGAGTACTTCCGTACCTGGGATATAGCTGAAATGTACCTGATCAAAGGACACATTCCCTTCCGGATGTTCGAATACATAGGCGTCAGGATCATCGGCTTTCTCACTCGGCTGATCAATCAGCGCAAATACACGCTCTGCGGCAGACAGCGCAGACTGCAGTTCCGCAATGATATTTGCCGTCTCACTGATTGGTCCGCTGAACCGGCGGGAATACATGATAAACGAAGAGATATTCCCAATGGAAATCAGTTGTCTGAGGTAAAGAATCGCGCCGAATCCGGAAACGACTGCCAGCGAGAAGTTGTTGATAAACTGTACGGTAGGACCAACAATACTTCCCTGATATTCTGCTTCATAGTACGCATCCACAGATTCCAGATTACGCTTGGCAAACTTGTCAATAATTGTTTCTTCCTGACCATATCCCTTGATCGTCTTATGCCCGGATAACATCTCTTCCGTAAAACCGTTTAACTCTCCAAGCAGACGTGATCTGCGGCTGAATAATGGTCTGACCTTCTTCGCCCTGTGTCTGGTGATCAGCAGGATCATCGGTGTGGTAAAGAAGAAGATAATACACATTCTCGGGGAAATACGCACCATCATGATAAACGAACCTACAACGGTGATTGCAGTCGTCAGCAGCATGATCAGATCTCCCGACAGGGATGTATTGATCGTATTGATATCGTAGGAAATACGCGAAATGATATCTCCTGCCTGGTGCTGGTCAAAGAAACTTACCGGCATGGTCATCAGATGATCAAACACCTGTTTGCGCATACGGTTGGTAATACTTGCGGAAATATAGATCAGGATCCGCTGTGTCGTATACGTCAGAACAACACTGATCACCACACAGATCATCATATTCCGGCAGTTGAGGAAAACACCGGCGAAATCCACACCACCCGGCGCACTGATTGCGTCTACGGCATTCCCGGAATATCTGGGTACCAGAAGATTGATATAATTTCCGATAAAAGTGATGATCAAAGCTAATGCCATCAGGTACTTATCATGGAACAGATAGGTCAGAAGGCGCAGGATGATCCCTTTACGATTTCTTTTCTTAGTCAAAGAGAGCACCTCCCATCTGTGATTCATAGATAGACGCATACAGAGGACTGTTCTCCAGTAATTCTTCATGTGTGCCGGAAGCCGTGATCCTGCCTTCATCCAGCATCAGGATCTGGTCACAATTCTTCACCGAAGAAACTCTCTGGGCGATGATGATCAGCGTGGAATCCGGATGTGCTTCACTCAGTGCCCGGCGCAGTCTGGCATCTGTCGCGTAGTCCAGAGCACTGCTGGAATCATCCAGACAGAGAAATTCCGGATCAGCCGCAAAAGCCCTGGATAAAAGAACTCTCTGTTTCTGTCCGCCGGAAAGATTTGCGCCTTTCCCGGTAAGCATATACTCGTATTGATCATCCAGACTGTCGATAAACTCCGAAGCCTGCGCGGTATGTACAGCCTGTTCCATCGCTTCATCACTGACATCTCTGCCAAAGCGGATATTCTCCGCAATCGTATCACGGAACAGGAAATCATTCTGCATGACAATACCGAAACGTCTTCTGATTTCAGACGGAGGGATATTGCGGATATCTTTACCGTTGATATAAATCGCACCGGAATCCACGTCATAGAACCGCAGTAATAAAGACATGATCGTACTCTTGCCGGAACCGGTCGCACCGATAATGCCCAGAGTCTCACCCTTTTTCAGTTTGAATGTAATATCCGATACATTCTCTTTTACCTTCAGGTAGGAGAAGTGGACATGATCAAAATTGATCGTATACTGGGGATCCCCGTCCGGAACATTCTGCGGAAGCCAGTCTTTCTCACTCTCGCATAACAGGACTTCTTCAATACGGTTGGCACTGGCAGCACCCTGGGAATACATGATAAAGATACGGCTGATAGACATCATCGATCTGGAGATGATCGTAAAGTAAGACATGAACGCGATGATCTTGCCGGTCTCGGATATTCCCGAACTGACACGGTTGGCACCAACGATCAGCACAGCCGTCAGACCGACATTCAGGAAGAAATTCATCGCCGGATTGATCAGAGCCATTCTCTTATTGGCAGTGATCCGTGTCTCTTTGAGTTCATCGTTAACTTTCTGGTAGCGGTTCTTTTCATACTCTTCCCGGCTGAGTGCCTTGACCACACGGATACCCTGCGCGTTCTCACGTACGACACCAACCATCCTGTCTTCCACTTTCTGTACATGGGTAAACAGGGGCACACCCTGGGTCGCCCGGATATAGACCAGGATACCGATAAACGGAATCGTAGCAAGTAAGACCAGAGACAATACCGGTTCCATGAAGAAGGTGATGAACAGACCTCCGACCATGATGATCGGACCGCGTATACCAACTCTCTGCATCATTCCCAACATCCTGTGGATATGATACGTATCTGTTGTCAGACGTGTTTCCAGAGAAGGAATCGTAAACAGATCCGTTTTCTCAGAAGACAGATACAACGTCTTCTCAAAGAGATCGTTACGTAAGTTTTCCGTGATATCCCGGGAGACTTTGGAAGCGTTGCGGTTAGCGTAGATATTCGCTCTCCAGCCGATGAACGCGCAAAGAACCATAACACATGACCACAAGATGATTGCCTGAATGTCCCTTTGGGGAACGATATCATCAATGATCATGGACATGATATACGGGATCAGCAGTTCCAGTAAGGCACCTGCCGCCTTGGCGGTTAATCCGATTGCGATTACCCGCAGAAACGGGCGTATATACTTCCACAATGTACGCATACTTAGATTATAGCCAATAAAGTTGCATGATACAACGAAACTTTATGTTTTATACAGGATAAATACAAAAAGACATATCATTTCAAAGATATGTCCTTTCTTCATGTTCAGATATTCTCTATATCAGCAGATTTGCCAGGAACAGACATACTGCAGAGACCAGGATCATCGGTATATCGTACAAATTGGTCAGGTTTCCTCCGATCCCCGCACCGAGAGCGAAAATCAGGATGATCGTAAAGTAGAACCCCGCAGACTTCCTGTGTTCTTCATCTTTTTTCCGCAGAAAGACCGACAAGGCATCCACACCGCTGCGCAGGTTCCCGATGATCATCGTACTGGCATAGGCATTCCCGAACGCGGAACGGAATCCCTCCACCTGCATGGCACAGGTGAACGATACGATCATATTCGCCAGCATATCCACCGAATGAGGCAGAAATGCCACGATTGCGAGTAAGATCATCTCCGCAAGAATGATTCTCCTACGTCCGCGTGCTTTGTTTACACCGGGATGATTCAGGATCCTCTCTGCCGCAAACACACCGCCGGCAAATGCCAGCAAAGGCAGCAGATACCGCAGTGCCGTACGAAATTCCCCGGTCAGCAGATTCATACTCATCAGGACAAGATTCCCGGTCTGGGCATTCGCAAAGACCTTCCCTCTTCCGATGTAGGTATACGCGTCCTGAAAACCTCCGGAAAAGGCCAGAAGGGCATGAAACAGGAATCGGTCTGCGTGTTGTACATGTTCACTCATGGTTTAATCTCCTGATTCAGTGTATCACGGATCAGAAGACAAATCTGCCTTCAGATCCGATCGGATGATTGATGGAGAATACCTCCGCATACTGACAGCCTTTACGGCCGCAGCGATTTACCGCTTCTCTGCCGCGCACTACAGCTTTTGCAAGATACTTGTCATACATCTTGCTTTGTGTCTGTATCGCCCTCATCGCTTCACATTTCTTATCAATGACTCCGGTGATATCAACATAACATCCCGGTTTAAAATCACAGATATCCGGGTTTTCCGCTTCCATACCAAAGAGCGGTGCCACATGCGTCAGACGCGGATGGCCATCAATTCTGCCTGTACTGCGCGCAAAACAACTCGCTTCCAGAACAAACTCAGCGGTATTCCCGTGATCCGGATTATAGAGATCTCTCTTCAAATCATGTGTAACGATAAAGTCAGGCTGTGCGTCACGAATTAGTTTCACCAGGGTATCCATACGTTCCTGATCAAATACGATCGGATGGTCCTTCCACCCCAGGAAATGATAGTTCTCGGTACTTCCCAGCAGGATCTCAGCAGCTTTTCTGCCTTCTTCCTGGCGAAGCAAGGAGCCTTCCTCTTCGTTTGCGCCGGGGCGTTTCCAATACTCTGCCGCTTCCGCCACCAATCCGTCAGAAAGAACGATCACTTCCACGTGATGTCCCTCCTGAACATATTTTGCGATAGAACCAGCACTGCGCCAGACAAAATCTCCGACGTGTGCCGCAACAACTAACATTCTCATAGGACTAGTCTAAACAGCGGTCCAGAATCCCTGCTTTCTCCAGAGCTTCCTTCATCGCATTCCCCATCTGGTCAGGTGTTTCCGCGACAACCGCGCCGTTTTCACGAAGAGCTTTCTTCTTGCCTTCCGCTGTACCGGAATTGCCGGAAATGATTGCGCCGGCATGTCCCATACGTTTCCCTTTCGGGGCTGTAGAACCACCAATAAACGCAGCTAACGGTTTGGTAAACTCACCTGTCTTCAACATATGCGCCGCAGCTTCTTCATCCGCACCGCCGATCTCACCGATCATCAGTACACCATAGGTGTCTTCATCCTGTTCAAACAGCTTTAACGCATCCTTGAATGTAAAACACTTCACTGGGTCTCCGCCGATTCCTACGGCAGTTGTCTGTCCCAGACCAAGAGCGGTTAACTGGGCTACAGATTCATACGTCAATGTACCGGAACGGGAGATAACACCGACATGTCCCTTCTTATGGATATTTCCGGGCATGATACCGATCTTGCACTCATCTACCGTAGTAAGACCGGGACAGTTCGGACCAATCAGAGTAATCGGTTTATCCTTCAGGTAATCTTTAACTGTGATCATATCCAGTACCGGAATACCTTCAGCTATACATACGATTAGTTCAATACCTGCTTCAGCGGCTTCCAGAATGGAATCTGCCGCAAACTTCGCCGGCACAAAGATGACGGAAGCGTTCGCGTTGGTTGCTTCCTTCGCTTCTCTGACCGTGTTGAATACAGGAACACCGAGATGTGTCTGACCGCCTTTGCCGGGAGTTACACCACCAACGATATTCGTGCCGTATTCAAGCATTTTTTCTGCGTGGAAAGTTCCCTGAGAACCTGTCATGCCCTGTACAAGCAAACGTGTATCTTTATTGACAAGAATAGACATCAGTTAGCCTCCTTTACGATCTTTGCGCAGATTTCCGCTCCTTCTTTGAGAGAAGAGGCCGGAATAATATTCATTCCCGAATTTAATAACAGCTGTTTTCCCTTTTCTACGTTGGTGCCTTCAAGACGCGCAACGATAGGTACTTTGATCTCTGAATTCTTTGCGGCTTCGATGATTCCTTCCGCAATCATATCGCATTTGATCAGACCGCCGAAGATGTTTACCAGGATAGCCTGAACTCCCTGATCAGACAGGATGATTTCAAATGCCTTGGTTACTTTCTCGGTTGTAGCTGTACCGCCGACATCCAGGAAGTTCGCGGGTACAGCGCCGGCATAGTGGATCATATCCATGGTAGCCATGGCCAGACCTGCGCCGTTGACCAGACATCCGACATTACCGCCGAGAGATACATAGTTCAAACCATACTTGTTCGCTTCCAGTTCTCTCGGATCTTCTTCGTTGGGATCGGTTAAAGCCAGAATCTCCGGGTGTCTGTACATCGCGTTGTCATCGAAGTTGACTTTTGCGTCCAGAGCGGTAATCGTACCATCTGCCAGTTCTGCCAGAGGATTGATTTCCACAAGACTGCAGTCTTTTTCACAGAATAACTTGTACATACCCAGACCAGTACGGATAAAGCCCTTTACATCCGCAATCCCCAGTTTTTCCGCAAGATAACGCAGACGGTAATCGTGCAGTCCGACAGCCGGATCGATCTTTTCGGTAATGATCTTTTCCGGTGCTTCCTTGGATACCTGTTCAATTTCGACACCGCCTTCGGAAGAAGCGATCATCGCCAGTTTTCCTGTATCACGATCAACGGTCATCGCAAAGTAATATTCTTTCTTTACTTCCGCAGCTTCGGTCACCAGGATCTTCTGTACGACTCTTCCCTCCGGTCCTGTCTGTGCAGTAACCAGGGTCTTGCCGATCAGTTCTTCGGCTGTTGTACGTACTTCTTCCAGTGTGTTGACAAGCTTTACACCGCCGGCTTTTCCACGTCCGCCGGAGTGGATCTGCGCTTTCAGCACATACGGTGCTTTCAGCTCTTGTGCGGCAGTCACTGCCTGTTCACCGTTTTCCGCGACACTCCCGTTCATTACCGGGATGCCGTACTGCGCAAACAGGTCTTTTGCCTGATATTCATGAATCTTCATTCGTTGGAACCTCTCAGTTTTTCTCCCTCGGATAAAGCCTTGAGATTGATCTCTTCCGTACCCTTGGGAATATGTAGTTTAACTGCTTCAAACAGTGTTTCGTTGTCGCAGAGATGTAAGACGTTGTTGATGGCGCCTACAGCGACGATATTCGCTGTAAATGCTTTTCCGACCTTTTCCTTTGCGGTTTCCAGGATCGGCAGACGGATGACTGTATTCTCCTTTAATCCTTCCGGTGTTGTGATGGATTCATCCAGCATGACGATGGTTTCCTTCGGCAGATCTTTTGCGAATGTGTCGGCTGCTTTCTGGTTCAGTGCCAGTAAGAATGAAGGTTTCAGAACTTTTCCAAACCTGATTCTTTCATCACTGATGACGACTTCTGCCTTACATGCGCCTCCGCGTGCTTCCGGGCCGTATGCCTGGGATTGTGTAGCGTTATTACCGCTTAATACTGCCGCATCTGCGAGGATGATGGATGCCAGGATCACACCCTGTCCTCCGGAACCGGCAAGACGAATTTCTTCCTTCATACTTTAATCCTTTCTCACGCGATCAATGATCTGCTGATATTTTTCGGTATATTCCGGATAATCATAATCACAGAGAACTCCGCAGACGATCTTATCCTGAAGTTCTTCAGCTGTCATGTTCTGCGCTTTCTGTACCGATACCGTGTGTTCTTTCTGCCACTGGATCATCTTTACCGCATCACCCTTCTTGTTCTTACGTCCGTAGTAACTCGGGCAGATACTCAGGCAGTCCACGAGGGAGAAACCTTTATGTTCAATTGCTTTCTGGATCAGGTTTGTTGCCTGGTTCAGGTCATAAGTATTCGCTCTGGCGGTAAATGTAGCACCGGCTGCCTTGGCCAGTTCCGCGATATCAAAGTCACGGTCGATATTGCCGTAAGGAGCGGTTGTACCGAATTCACCTGTAGGCGTTGTCGGAGAGTACTGGCCACCGGTCATACCGTAGATATTGTTATTCATGACGAGCGTGGTAATACCGATGTTTCTGCGGCAGGCATGAATGAGGTGGTTCCCGCCGATTGCGGATGCATCACCATCACCGGTAAAGAGGATGACTTCCAGTTCCGGATTAGCCATCTTAATGCCCGTAGCGAAAGCAAATGCACGTCCGTGTGTCGTATGAATCGTATTGAAGTCCATGTAACCTGCAGATCTGGAAGAACATCCGATACCGGACACAAACACGACTTTATCATGATCCAATCCCAGACGGTCAACCGCGACAGCGACAGCGCGCATGAATGAGCCATGGCTGCATCCCGGGCACCAGATGTGAGGAAGATGTTCTTCCCGCATATATTTCTGAATTAACTTACTAGGCATTTACAGTTCCTCAACTTTCGCGATAATTTCATCCGGTGAGATCGTCTTACCATTAATACAGCCAAGGAATTCTACCGGCAGATTTTTGGCAAGACGCTGTACTTCCAGCAGAATTTGTCCGTAGTTGTGTTCGACAACCAGGATCTTCTTGACATTCTTAGTAGCTTTGAGGAAGTCTTCTTCCGGGAACGGCCAGATTGTGATCGGGCGGAACATTCCCACCTTGATACCCTTTTCTTTAAGCTGGAAGATGGCTTCATCCGCGCTTCTGGCAGTGCCGCCGTAACAGACGATTGCGATCTCCGCGTCATCCATATCCTGAGATTCACTCTGACAGATATCGGCACGGTTATCTTCGATCTTCTTCATCAGACGTAAAACCTGTCTGCCAGTTACTTCGTTATCGTTTGTCGGGAAACCATCACCGCCGTGCAGAAGACCGGTAATGTTGTAATAGAAACCTTTACCCATCGGAGCCAGTGCCGGAACCAGTTCACCGTCAGCACAGTCATACGGACGATAGTTTTCTTTCTGGTCTTCGGAAGGCATCTTACGGTCGATGACTTCTATATCATTGCTGATCTCCACGCCTTCACGCATATGCCCGATAATTTCATCCATCAGGAAGATTACCGGAGTCATGTATTTCTCGGAGAGATTGAAGGCACGGATCACCAGACGATAGGTTTCTTCTACGGAAGACGGAGATAATGCGATGATCGGGTGATCACCATGCGTACCCCATCTAGCCTGCATGACATCTCCCTGAGAAGGAGAAGTAGCCATACCGGTAGAAGGTCCGGTTCTCTGTACATCCACGATTACACACGGGATTTCCGCTTCTGACGCATAACCGATATTCTCCTGTTTCAGTGAGAATCCGGGACCGCTGGTCGCTGTCATGGACTTCACGCCGGCTGCGGATGCGCCGATGACTGCGGCCATACTTGCCAGTTCATCTTCCATCTGGATGAACTTACCGCCGACCTTCGGCAGTTCTACAGCAGATCCTTCCGCGATCTCTGTTGAAGGTGTAATCGGATATCCGGCAAAGAAACGCATACCAGCAGCAATCGCACCTTTGACACACGCTTCGTTACCCTGCATCAATACCTTTGTCATTCGCTGACCTCCTCTACCCAGATCGCGTAATCCGGGCATCTTAATTCGCATTGTCCGCAGAGAATACAATCTTCTTTACGTACAGCTTCCACCTTTTCGTTTTTGATCTCCAGTACATGTTTCGGGCAGAAAGCTGCACAAATACCGCAGCCTTTGCACCACTCCGCCTGGATCATCAGTTCTTTCTTCATCTTGATTTGTCCTTTCCCAGAGTAATGATATATTCAAGCAGTCCTCCTGCTTTCAGTATCTCCTCCGCAAATTCACTTAACGGTGGTATCTGAATCTGTTCTCCTGTTGTCTGATTGATCAGATATCCCTTGTGAAGATCTGCTTCTATCATATCACCTGTATTCATCTTATTCATGATTCCCGGACATGTGATCACCGGTAAACCCAGGTTGATCGCATTCCGGTAACTATAGCGGGATACACTCTCTGCCAGCACCAGCTGGATTCCTGCCCCTTTCAGAGCTGCCATCGGATGTTCCACCGACTTACTGCCGCAGCCGAAGTCCTTCCCTGCCACAATCACGGAGTATCCCTGATTCTTGAAGTATCCGGGGTTTTCCACCGCTTCCGGTAATACTGTTTCCAGTACCCAGTCACTCATCTTTTCCGGGTCCATGCGGTCCATGGTCCAGTGTGACTCGGGAATGATCTCGTAGACAGTCATAGAATCATAACCACACCAGCATTTTCCCTTAATGATCGGATTCATGGTGGTCTCCTTTCAGGAAGATACGGGGATCTGTGATCTTTCCGGTGACTGCCGAAGCAGCCGCTGTATACGCTGAACCAAGATAGATCTCCGCGCTCTTACTTCCCATACGGCCTTTGAAGTTCCGGTTCGTTGTACTCAGGCATCTCTCACCCCGACCGATCAGGCCGGGACCGTTCCCTGCGCAGGATGCACAGCTGGAGGTCAGGATCATGGCACCGGCTTTCATCAGAATCTCCATACAGCCGTTCTGTACAGCCTCCAGGGCGATCTTCTGCGACGCCGGTGTGACGATCAGACGCACACCTTCCGCCACATGCCTGTCCTTGAGGATCTCCGCCGCCTGTAACAGATCTTCCAGCCTGCCGTTTGTACAGGAGCCGATAAACACCTGATCCAGCGGTTTCCCGAGAGCTTCCCCGATGGGCTTTACGTTAATGACCGCATCCGGATATGCCAGCATGGGTTCCAGAACAGATGCGTCAAATTCCGTATCATACGCATACTGCGCATCTTCATCTGAGCTCAGATACTCACGTTCTCCCTGCCAGCGCAGAGAATCATATGTTTTATCGTCTGCTTCAAATACCGCGCATTTTGCGCCGCTCTCCGCCATCAGATTGGCAATCACCAGTCTGCCGTCCACCGACAGATCTCGGATTGCTTCACCGACGACTTCCACAGCACTGTAGATATACGCTTCCGGGGGAAATACCTTCAGTAAAGCCAGACTCAGATCCTTGGCTGTTACCCCGGACTGTAATCTTCCCTTCACCCGTATTCTTACGGATTGCGGTACCCGGAACCAGCATTCTCCGGTCAGCAGGATCTGAATAGCATCCGATGTTGTTATACCGCAGGAGAACGCCCCAAGACCCGCATACATCGTTGCGTGGGAGTCTGTCGCCACAACCACCTCATGCGGATGTACAAATCTCTCACACATGATCTGGTGTCCGATTCCGTGCTCTCCGACTTCGATATTCTTAAAGCCGTACTGTTTACTTTTCTCTTTGAATAAGACATATTTGTCTGCGGCTTTGACATTGAATGCCGGAAGATTATGATCGGTATTTGTGATGATCCTCTCCGGGCACAAGATCTTCTGGCAGCCCATTTCATCCAGTTTGGAGAAGATCATCTCACCGACATAGTCATTGATCAGAAGACGATCAACCTTGACAGAGACAATATCACCGACGCGAATCTGACCGGCAGTATGTCTTGCCAGTATTTTTTCGACCAGTGTCTGTCCCATGATTATTTCACTTTTGTATATTTGATAATGTTATTCGGATTCCAGTTGTTGGAGCAGGTATAGAGATTACCTTCCGCATCCATGGAAATACCATGCGTACGCATGAATGTCTTCATCGCACCTGCCTGGCCTGCACATTCCAGTGTATCCAGATCAATGATCGTGATACCGCCGTCCAGTTCACCGATATACAGATAGTCATTGTCTACAGTGCAGTTACCGATACGGCTGAGGTTACCATCCGCAACTGCCAGTAATTCACCGTCTCTGGTAAAGCACTGCACACGGCCGTTTTCACGGTCAGAAATCCATATACGGTTATGTTTATCGATTACTGCGGAATGGACAACTCTGAACTGACCGTATTCCGTACCCGGTTCACCCCAGGACTGGATCAGTTCACCCTCTTTATTGAAACGGTGAACAGCACAGTTTCCGTAGCCATCTGCCGCATAGTATTCGCCGTCCGGTGCCTGAATCATTGCGCACGGTGTATTGAACGGTTCGCCTCTGCGGACAACACTCTGGAATTTTGCGTTGGACGCAGGATTGTGGTTCCACTTTGTTTCCACCGGTTTGAGTCCCAGAGGTTCCATCTTTGCCCAGGCTTCTGTATCATAACCTGTATCGGAAGGAACATCCCAGGTTCCCCATGTACGGAGAGCATTTCCTTCAGCGTCTATCTCCTTGGCAACATGGGCACGTGAATCCATGATCAGGAATGTATGTTCCTTTGTTTCAGAGATCGCGTGGGATTTCATAAACTCTCCTTCAGCCATCTTTCTTACATAGTTTCCGTCTTTGTCAAAGACAACGACCGGATACTCTTTCTTGCCTGTAACAGCATAGAGGAATCCATCGGATGCCCATACTGCGTTGAGTACAACATTAGCCGGCAATTCTTCCGGCCACTTCAGCCAGTTCTGATCGACTTCGTAGGTGTGCGGTCCGAGGTGGATCGTGGTTTCACTTTCGAGTTTTCTTTCTCCGCTGCAGAGAATATGTTTCATGTTTATTACCTCTTTCATTGATTAAGAAAGGTCATTTCACTATGTGGTTCTTTCTAGAAATGACCTCTAATTCCCAGGGCATTTACAGGCATTTGACTTCGATATGTTTGGAGATTGTTATCCGGCCCTGATGAATCCCTTTTCGTATGCCTATTTCAGCATTTTTTCGTAATTGTATTTCAGATCTACTTCTACCATGGACATGCCGTTGCGCAGATCCTGGATCATATGATCTTCTTTGTCACAGAGAGCTTCTGCTTTTTCCAGTACTTTGTCCAGGTGTTCCCACGGTACGATGACGACACCGCTGTGGTCTCCCATGACCACATCCCCGGGCTTTACTTCCACACCGGCAAAGTTGACTGGTTCATTTGTACTTTCTTCCACAGCGCGTCCGCGGGCTGTAGCGACCACTGTTCCTCTGGCATAGACCGGGAAGTTGATTTCGATACAGTCATCGATATCTCTGGATGCGCCGTCAATGACGACACCGCTGATGCCTTTCATCTTTGCGCCGTTTGCCAGACATCCGCCCCAGCAGGAAATATTCAGTTTACCGTCATTCGCAATCAGGATGATATCTCCGCTTTCTGCCGCATCTATAGCACGGATACCGAGGTGATGTTTGGGAGTTACACCGTCAAAGGGTTTTAATTTGACTGTTACCGCTCTGCCGACGATCTTTCCCCAGGATTCAATCACCGGACGGATCCCGTAGGTTGCGCCGGTCAGACCATACGCATCTAACGCATCCGAGAGATTCGTGGTGGATAAGCGTTCCAGGCGTGCTCTGTATTTTTCGTCAAATACGGACATGAGAACCTCTTAGTAAACGAAGAATCCGTCCTGAGCAATCGGATAGATATGCTCATACGCTTCCGCATATTTACAGCCCTGACGGCCGAAACTGCCGGCATTCTGCGCACGGTACTGCGCACGTCTGACATAGCTTTCTGCCAGCGGTGCTTTCAGTTCAAAGGTAGCCATGGCTGCTTTCTTGATTTCAATCACATCCGTGATATCCACGAACAGATTCGGGTTGAAGCCGTTGACTTCACTTGCGTGAGGTTCAAAGCAGAAAATCGGCGCTCTTTCCGCAGGTTTTGTATCACCAATGAAGATTCCGTGACCTGTAGCTGTTTCCAGACTCATGACAACATAGGGGAAGATCGTTCCGTGGTCCGGATTCAGAATGTCTTTTTCATGATGGGTAAGGATCAGGTCCGGTCTGCATACACGGATATATTCTGCCAGCTTGTATACCTTATCTCTGGTGATCTCAAACTGATAATCCTGCATATCCCAGATTTCCCAATGACTTACGCCAAGGATATCCATAGCTTTACGGAAATCTTCAAATCTCTGTTTCTTCGCTGTTTCGATCGTATATCCGGCTTTGAAGAGCTCGTTGGCTTCACCACCGGTACCGTAAGTGACGACGATAACTTCGACCGTACCGCCGAGTTTAACATGCTTGGCAATGGAACCGGAACATCTCCAGAGAACATCTCCGGGATGTGCGCCTACTACCAGCATTTTCTTTCCTGTCATATCCATGATTATTCCTCCGTTTTATTCAGTATTAGTCAGCCGTGATCTGCCACTTGATACCATCTTCGTCAATCAGGTTATCAATGTATCTTCCAGATCCTGCGCTGAAGTGATAATTTCCCTGGAAAGGAACACCCTGTGCAGCCAGTTTGTCATATTCTTCTTTACTGCCAAGGAGGAAGCAAGCGTGATTGAATCCAGCCTGATCACCTTTGTCCTCACGGATAGTACATAGTTCAATAACTAATTCAGGTTGATCATCGCAGTATACTTCAATCGATCCACCGTGGTGAGGAGTTTTGCGTTTTACTTTATAGCCAAAATGTGCAAGTAAAGCTGCTGTCTTTTCTACGTCTTTGACGAAAAATGCTACATGGTCAAGCATGGGTGAACCTCCTTAATCAGCAGTAACCTGCCACTTGATTCCGTCTTCGTCTACCAGGTTATCGACATATCTGCCGGAATCTGCCACAAAGTGGTAATTTCCTTTGAAATTCAGACCCTGGGCAACGAGTTCATCGTATTCTTCTTTACCGGACAGCAGGAAACATGCGTGGTTGAATCCAGCGAAGTCTCCCTCTCTCTGTGTCATCAATTCAATGACCAGTTCCGGCTGTTCCTTACAGTAGACCTCAATAGATCCTCCGTGGTGTGGTGTTCTTCTCTTTTCAACATATCCGAAATGAGATAGTAATTTGGCTGTCTTTTCAACATCTTTTACGTTGAAGCAGATATGGTCTAACATATTACCCTCCTATTAAAGTTAACCGGATGACATGTTTCCATGCCATCCGGTCGTAGATCAGCAGATCAGTTATTAGCCGCCGATTACAGGCAGACCAATCACGAAACAGATAGCCAGCTGGATAACCAGGAAGACAAGCAGTCTCGGGAAGCAGAACTTGAAGACATCCTTGATGTCACGGCCGAGCATACCGCAAGCCAGGTGGTTAACAGCAGAAACCGGAGTAATGAATCCGAAGGCATTCTGTGTGATGATCAATGTTGCAATCGTGGAAATTGCAGGAACACCGATTCTGGAAGCAACTTCGACCAGCAGCGGGCTGAAGCCATAGTAGTAAGCCTGGGAACCAAGAGCGATACTCATCGGTACGCAGACAGCAGATACAACTGCATTGTAGATGCCGTGGAGAGACTCAGGAATCAGAGTAACAACGAATGTTGCCATATCTGTTAACATACCGGATTCTCTTGTGACACCAACGAAGACACCTGCACAGAGCATGACGGTGATGATCGGGTAGCAGTTAGGAGCACACATCTTGATGGCAGCCTGTTTAGCCTTATTGCCAGGATAGTTGACGATCAGGGCGATGGAGAAGGCAATCATGAATACGAAGTAAGCAGGCAGCTTGTCCATGAAGACAACAACGAGAGCAACGATTGTTGTGCAGAGGTTTACCCAGTACTTCCAGTCGATAGCAACATTCTGCAGTTCTGTACCTTTTTTTGCATTGTCGCCGTCGAGCAGTGCGGAGTATTCAGAATCCATGAAATCGATTTCTTCCTGTGTCATCTTGTTGATGCGTGCCTGTTCAGCCTTGGAATGCCATACAACGATCAGGATAGCGTTGACGATCCAGCCAATGATCATGGCAGGAACGACAGCGTTTTCGATGACACCGACTTCTGTACCTGTAGAAACAGACAGACCGATCGGGCCGCCTGCCATCGGCAGCATGTTCAGGATAGCAACAGCAGAACCAATCATCAGGAACATATATTCAACTTTGATGTGCATCTTACGATAGATCGGAAGCATCATCGGGATCGTTAACAAGATCGTGGATGTTGTACCTGTATCCAGGTGACCTACGGATGCTACAGCATAAGTGATGAGCATAACGATCATGACGCTGTGTGTGAACTTGGACAGGTAGTTTACGATCGGGTCAAATGTGCCCTTGGATGTCTGAATCGTAAAGAACGCAGTACCGAAGGCAGCCATACCGACAGACGATACGACAGTGCCTACACCGGTTGTAACGTAGCCCTTAATAACAGCGATCAGTGTTTTTTCACCAAGCTCAAGGTTTCCGGTCAGACCAGCAACCAGGGCACCAATCAGAGAGATAAGAACGAAGCCGATAACCGGAATCGTCTTACCGGACAGAAGGACAGCGATCAGTCCGAAGACCATCGCGAATCCTATAATAACTAATGTTGTGTTATACATTTGTTTTCCTCCAAAATAATGTCTAACTAACGAAATAAATAAGTACGTATTTTGGTATGATGATTACGGGACAGTATAATTGCTTAGTTCTTTCCAGGGAACATGATTGTGCTGTCTCTTTTGTGTCCTGTAACCTCATCTGCGGAGCTGTTTATTTTCCCCTCGCATCATCTCCTTACCGTATATCCCCTATACTCATCTTTTATAGAAATCGATATATTGCACGCCTAACGCATCAAGCTGCTTATCGTATTTCTCTTCTTCCTTGCGGCTGAGTACTTCGATATCTTCAGCATTGTCTCTGTCCTGGATTTTCTTAACTTCTGAGGCATGCTTGGGAATTGCAAGTTCTGCCAGTTCTTCCGCGTATTCCGGGTGGATGACGACGATACCGTCTGCGTCACCGACCAGAATATCACCAGGGAAGACGACCTGACCGCAGCAGGCAATCGGTACGTTGATCTCACCCGGGCCGTTCTTGTAAGGTCCCTGCGGTGTTACTGCTGTAGCGTAGACTGCCATGTTGTAACGAGGGATAGCATCCACATCACGGATCGCGCCGTCAACAACCAGACCGGCAAGTCCTCTTCTGTCCATCAGGTCCATCATCATCTCACCGATCAGAGAACGATCTTTGCATCCTTCTCCGTCAACGACCAGGATGTCACCAGGCTTAGCCATGTGCAGGGCTTTGTGAAGAATCATGTTGTCGCCTGCGGGCGCCTTTACGGTGAAGGCAACACCAAGCAGAGGCTGATTATTGAATGGTTTGAGCTCACTTCTCATGCAGGATAGACGATTAACCATATCTCCGATATTACTGGAAGGAAGTCCTCTGAACTTTTCTACCAGTTCCGGAGCCGGACGATCGAAATCTTTAAAGATTCGGAATCCAATCTTGTCTTTCATGAATCTGCTCCTTTCACTTTTTTCACTTACTATATTGCAAATATCATGCCAGTTTTATGAATGCGATAATTATGGGATTTTTGTGTTTTGTTTCAGCCTGGCATTTCATTTCGTTGTTTCATTATGTAATTGTGTAATGATATGAAATCCCTTTCATTCTTCAAAACCGGGTACTGTACTCTGTGATTCATAACCGGAGAGTGTTATTCACTTGTACCTCTGCAGTAAGTACATCCTGTACCAAAGACCAAAAGAAAAACCGGTATACTTTCAGGTTCATTTCCGGGGTTTTACACGAATTCTTTCATATATTTCTTGTTTGTTGTTCAAAAGTTATATAAGTATCAGTTTTTACTTGTCTTGTTACCTTATTTCAAATTGAAATACACAGAAATGAAATGTAATATTATAGATAAGCGTATCTGAGGTTTTTATCATGGCAGAATCAAAAATAGCGTATATCTTTGAAGGCCCCTATCATATGCGGCATATCCCGGTTGTCTTAAAGAATAATCACCGGGATTATCCAGTGATCGGTAACTTTTCAAACAACGAAGAAATGTATAATCATGCGATGGAATTTGTACAGGACGGTGTGGAGATCATCGTTACGGCCGGAGGATATTATGACTATCTTTCCGAGCACCTGAACATACCGGTCATTTCCATCAAGCGGAGCTTTGCGACGATTGCCTTAGCGGTAAAGAATGCCCGTGACTTTTCTGATCATGTGGGTTTTATTGCCAGAAAGGGTATCCTGTATCTTTCCGCATTGAAATATAAAGAGGAATTTGATGATCCGATCATGTTGGAGACATTTGCGAATGATGAGGAATTGCGTGAAAAGCTCTTACTGATGAAGGAGAAAGGAATCGATACCTTGATTGTCGGAAGCCGCGGCAGTCAGGTTGCGCCAAAGTACGGGTTTCATTGTTTTACCGTTCCTTTTGAGGACCATGACATCATGGAGGCCACAAAAGAAGCCGAACATATCCTGCAGTATCTGGAGATGACCCAGAGAAGCTCGCGGTTATTGAAATTGATTCAGAATAGTATCAGTGAAGGAATGATTGCGGTTGATCCGGAATCCAGAATCACGGAGATCAACAACTACGCGGTGAATATGTTACACATGTCCCGTGAACAGTTAAATATGAATAAGATTGAAGATACTCCCCTGGCACCGATCACTGAATTACCTGCCTACAAGAACCGCAAGAGTGCTGTCGCGGAACTGGTTACGGTGAATGATCATCTGTTTTCTGTTACCTTGATTCCGGTACAGGACGAATTGACAGTTATTACCTTTACCTCCGTTCAGCAGGTACAAAGAGATGAGAGAAAACTGCAGGAAAAGTTAAAGGGTAAAGGTCATGTGGCACAGTATTCGTTCAAGGATATTATCGGGTCAAGTCCATCCCTGACCGCATCCATAGAAAGAGCGAAAAGATTTGCCCGTGTAGATAGTTCTGTGCTGATTACCGCGGAAACCGGGTGTGGTAAGGAAATGTTCGCACAGAGTATTCATAACGCGTCCAGACGCAGAAATGGGCCGTTTGTGGTAGTCAATTGTGCCGCGCTGCCGGAGAATCTTCTGGAAAGTTCGTTATTCGGGTATGAGAAAGGCGCGTTTACCGGAGCTGCCAGAGAAGGCCGTCAGGGATCGTTCCTGACTGCTCATGGAGGTACGATCTTCCTGGATGAAGTCAGTGAGATGCCGCTGAGTCTGCAGGCAAGATTCCTGCGTGTACTTCAGGAGAAAGAAATCGTTCCCCTTGGCTCCGATGATGTCATTCCTGTAGATGTACGCGTACTTGCCGCAACGAACCGGAATATGCAGGAATTGATCGCGTCCGGGGCATTTAGAAGAGATCTGTATTATCGTCTGGCGGTATTGCAGTTATCGGTTCCGAATCTGAATGAGAGAAAAGAAGATATTCCTGTACTGGTGAAGCAATTCTTATATCAGCGTTCCAATGACTTACATCTCCCCTGTCCGGAGATCACGGATGAAGCGCTTCAGTATCTTCAGACTCTGGATTATTCCGGAAATATCCGGCAGTTACAGAATATTACAGAGAGAATGCTGGTACTGCAGAGTGATGTCGGTCCGATTTCGCTGGATCTTGCGCAGTCAGTCACACTAGATGAAGCCGCCAGGATCACAAAGAAAGAAGAACCGGCTGTTTATTCACGTAAAAACGAAAAAGAAGAACTCATCCGGGTTCTTGAGTTATGTCATCAGAATCGTGCCAAAGCGGCAGAGATGCTGGGAATCAGTACGGTCACATTGTGGCGTAAACTGAAGAAACATGGTCTGATCAGTTAAAGCCGTACACGTTTGGACTTGTCCGGAATGCCGAGTTCACTGCGGTATTTGGCTACGGTTCTTCGGGATATCCGTATCCCTTGAGACAACAGCTGTTCCGTGATCTTCTGGTCACTGAGCGGCTTTTTCTTGTCTTCTTCCGCGATCATTCCGGCAATCGCCTGGCGGATATCCGTACGTACCGGCTGACCTTCAGAGATTCCCTGCACAAAGAAATACTTCAGCGGGAAGATTCCGCGTTCGCACTGCAGATATTTCCTCGTACGGTACGTGAGATCGTAGACACATGGACATGGAGTTCATCTGCCGCATCCTGCATACGCAGACTGTGCAAGCTTCCTTCAGGATCCCGGAAGAATTCTTCTTGTTTATTCAGAATCAGTCTTGCCAGAGAGGTAATCATTGTTTCTCTCTGGGTAATGGAGTGCTGCAGGAAGTTCGCCCGCTGTATACGTTCACGGAGATACTGCTTTTCCTCTTTCGGCATACTCTTGTATAACTGCCGGTATTCTTCGGATACACGGATCTGGTGGTACAGGTGGGGATTAAAGATGATTTCAAAGCCATTCTCTGTTTTTTCTATATAAATATCCGGAATCAGATACGTTGTTTTCTCCCCGTGTGAGAATCCGGCACCGGGTCTAGGGTTTAATTCCCGGATCTGTGAGATATATTCCTGGATTTCTTCTCTGGAGATAGAGAGCAGATTCTGCAGCAGCCCGGTCTTTCCCTGCGCGTACAAATCCAGTCCTTCACGGATAAATCGTTCCAGTTTTTCATCTTCGTTCCCGCGGCGTCTCACCTGTATTAACAAGCATTCTTTCATATCCCCCGCACCTACTCCGGCAGGTTCAAGGGACTGGATCAGTGTGATCATCTTTTGTACCATTGCCGGTTTCATACCGGTCTGTTCCGCAATCTCTGCAGGATCTTCTATTAAATATCCGTTATCATCCAGGGAATCCACCAGATACTCCAGTAACCATTGTTCGTTATCACGGAAAGAGGCTGTAACCTGTCCCAGCAGATGATCACGTAGAGACTCCCGGTCATCAGCATTGGAAAGATAGTCATCCGGAACACTTTCCGTCTGTTTTCTGCGGGAATAACCGGAGTATTCCGGGTCTTCTATAATTTCAATCACAGGGTTGGTTTCGGATTCCTCCAGGATATATTCATCCAGTTGTTTGGAAGTCAGCTGCAGGATTCTGTTGATCTGGATAACTCTCTGTGATATGGTCTGTATCTGTTTGAATTCCAGTTTTTGTTCCATGACAAAATTATAACGCGTAGAAAGTCTTAAGAAAATCTTAGAGGTATGGCGGTTTGTTTCGTGGTATCATGCGCTTACGATGAGGAAGTACAGATTTACACCGACAATCTATTTTTATCTGCTGGTATTGGTGGTTCTGATGGTTTTTTCCGCAGTATTACCGGTGATAACACGTAAGCCGTATGATCTGGAATCTCTGCAGCACTACACCAAAGCTTTCCCGTCCCGTTCTGTAGGAGTATGTGGTGACAGCCAGGATAAAACCTATGAAGATTACCGGAAGATCACGGATCGTACTTCTGATCAGTATAAATTGATTCGTTCTGCGATGACGATCGATCATAAAACCGGGATTCTTTATGACAAGGATGGTTTTATCGGTGTAGCTCTGGGGTATCAGTTCGGTGCGATAGGTACACGGTATTACTTCGAATTAGACAGCGGAATCATACTTCCCGTAATCAAGATCGATGCGAAGGATCCAAGAGATGCCTCTAACGGGTGTACGGTAGATATCAATGATTCTGTACTGGAATTTGTCATAGACAGTAAAAAGGCTGCCCGGTATTTCGGTACAGCCTCGAATAATCTTGTGCTCCAGGGGAACTTCAATCACAGCGAATATTTCCGGGGTAAGATACTTGATATAGAACTGGTTCAGGAAGAATAAGTTAGTGTTTCTTTCCGAATCTTTCCAGTAAACGTGCAGTAGCGTCTTCCATGGATACTTGTTTCTTCGGTTCCGGAGCCTTGTGTTCCGGTTTCTTTTTCTGCTTGTTGTTTCCGTGATGTGTACGGTTGCGGTTTGCCTGCCACTGTGCTTCACGTTTCTGCAGATCTTCCGGGGATAACAGACTGAGTCCGATCTTCCCTCTTTCCGCATCAATTTCCACGACATAAACGTCGATGATATCTCCTACAGAGACCACTTCACTCGGGTGACTGATCCTCTTCATGGACATCCTGGATAGATGGACAAGACCATCATCATGTAAACCGATATCGACAAAAGCACCGAAGTCCACAACATTCCGTACGGTTCCGGATAACTTGTCACCAATCTTCAGGTCGGTGATCTCCAGAATATCGCTGCGGAGGATCGCTCCTTCAAACTGGTCACGGTAGTCTCTGAGAGGGTTACGTATCGCATCCTCAATATCTTTCAGTGTATACGGATCGATACCCAGATCTCTGACTAATTCTTCCGGGAACTGTGCATCCGGTATACCCAGCTGCGTAATCCCGCAGGCCTTCATCAGTTTTCTTGCGGCTTCATAGCTTTCCGGGTGGATGGATGTTTCATCCAAAGGTTCTTCTTCACCGACGATACGTAAGAATCCTGCACACTGGGTAAAGGTCTTTTCTCCCAGTTTTTTGACTTTCTTGAGTTGCTCACGGTTGGTAAAGCGTCCGTTTTCATTGCGGTATTTCACGATTTCCTTTGCGGTGGAACTATTCAGTCCGGAGATATGTGTCAGTAGTTCCGGAGATGCCGTATTCAGGTCTGCGCCAATGCGGTTGACCGACTTCATGATTGCTTCATCCAGGCGTTCATTCAGGGCTTTTTCCGGAAGATCATGCTGGTACTGTCCGACACCGATGGACTTCGGATCGATCTTAATCAGTTCTGCCAGAGGATCCTGAAGACGTCTGCCGATGGATACAGCACTGCGTTCTTCCAAAGGGAGATCCGGGAATTCCGCACGGGCAATGTCACTAGCAGAGTATACCGAAGCGCCTGCCTCTGAAACGATCGCGTAACTGACATCCAGGTGATGATCATGGATCAGATCTGCCACAAAGCGTTCACTTTCACGTGATGCTGTACCGTTACCGATGGCGATGATCTCAATCTTATACTTCTTGATCAGTTCAAGCATCTTTTTCACGGCTCCGGGTTTATCCGGTTTGGGTTCATGGGGATAGATCTTTTCGATTGCCAGCATCTTTCCGGTCTGGTCCAGTACCGCAAGCTTACAGCCTGTACGGAATGCCGGGTCAAAGCCCATGACGACTTTTCCCTTCAGCGGCGGCTGAAGCAGTAATTTCTCCAGGTTCATGGAGAAGATCTCAATGGATGCCTGCTGTGCTCTTTCACTGAGTTCACTGCGTATTTCACGTTCAATACTCGGGAATAATAGTCTTGTACAGCCATCTTCAATAGCGTCCTTCAGGATTTCTTCCACGTTGGTCTTCTGTCCTTTCAGGTAGCTGTTTTCCGCCTGGGAGATCAAGTGTTCCTTATCATAACTTAAAGATACGGTAAGTACTTTTTCCTTCTCTGCGCGGTCAATTGCCATGATCCGGTGATTTGCCAATTTGGATACAGCTTCACTGAAATCATAGTATTTCTCATAGACTTTCTTCTCGTCCGGGTTTTCTTTCTTGACCTTGGATACCAGGGCTCCTGCCTTAAGAATGTTATCCTTGAACTGCCATCTCAGTTTTGCCTGATCGCTGACATTCTCCGCAATGATATCTTTTGCGCCCTGGATCGCTTCTTTGGTATCCTTGACGTTCTCATTCAGATATTTGGAAGCTTCCGCTTCGATATCCCCGTCTTCCGGAAGTGTGAGTAACCAGTCTGCCAGAGGCTGTAATCCATTCTTGATTGCAGTTGCGGCCCTGGTCTTTTTCTTCTGCATATACGGACGGTACAGGTCTTCCACCTCGGACAGCTTTGTGCAGGCCATGATACTGGTCTTGATTTCCTCGGTCAGTTTACCCTGTTCCGCAATCAGGTTTAATACAGCTTCCTTGCGTTCTGCCAGCTGGATCTGATACTTATACTGTTTATCAATAAACAGGATCTGTTCTTCGTCCAGTCCTCTGGTCATTTCTTTTCGATAGCGGGCGATAAATGGTACCGTAGCGCCTTGTTCAAGCAGGGATAACGTATTCTCCACCTGTTCCGCAGAAATCTTCAGGTTTCTTGCGAGTGCCCGGATTATTTCTTCATTCATGTTTATCATTCCTTTCGTGCCCATATATTTTACCACAGTGACAGGAAACATTCAGTGTTATCCGAACTACTGCACACTTGTGAAAATAAGAATTTGATCTGCCCCTGTCTAATATGATAAATCTCTGTTACAATAACGGCGTTAGTCCGGGAATACGTGTTTTTTTATGATCGTATATTCCTGAAATGCAGAGAAAGGCCTGAAATTTCTCTCCTGACTATAGAAGGGAGAACAGATGAAATATTACTTTAGCTCTGAGTCCGTCACAAGCGGACATCCGGACAAGATTTGTGATCTGATTGCCGATACGATTCTTGACGAAGCTCTGCGGCAGGATCCGGATTCACACATGGCGGTTGAGGCGACGATCAAGGATGATCTGATCCTGGTATTCGGAGAAGCCGGAACAACCGCACAGCTTGACTATGAGGGTATCGCAAAGAAAGTCCTCAAAGATATTGGTTATGAGGAAGAGTATCACGTAATCACCAAGGTGGATAAACAGTCAGCGGAGATCAACGCGGCAGTGTCTCAGGAAGAAATCTCTGCCGGAGACCAGGGGATCATGTTTGGCTATGCCTGCAATGAAACCCCGAATTGTATGCCATATGCGTTAGACTGCGCACACCGGCTTGCGGCACGCCTGGAACAGGTCAGAAGACAGAATCCTGTATTAAGACCAGATGGAAAGACACAGGTCACCGTAGAGTATGAGGATGGAAAACTGAGGCGTATTGACGCAATCGTAGTCTCTGCGCAGCACGTGGAATCCATTTCACAGGAAGAACTACATAAGCTGATCCGTGAACAGGTGATCGATCCTGTCGTAGATCCGGCAATGGTGGATGAAGATACGAAATACCTGATCAATCCCTCCGGAAGTTTCGTGGTCGGAGGAAGCTGGGGAGATTCCGGAACAACCGGCAGAAAGATCGTTGTGGACTCCTACGGCGGTGCTTCCCCCATCGGCGGAGGTTGTTTCTCTTCCAAGGATCCGACGAAGGTAGACCGCTCCGGTGCGTATTATGCCAGATATGTATGCAGGAATCTTGTGGCGCATGGATTATGTGAGAAATGTACACTGGAACTGGCATACGCAATCGGCAGACCGGAACCGGTTTCTATTTACATCAATACTTACGGGACATCTTCCCTCAGTGATGAAGAATTGATGGAAATCATTCACCGTAACTTTGATTTCTCTGTAGGGAATATGATCCGTGAGCTGGATCTGCGGAGACCAATCTATACCTCAACGACCAACTATGGTCACTTCGGGAAAGATTACCTGCCCTGGGAACAGATCAAAGAACTGAAATAAGTTAAAGGCACAGATCAATATCTGTGCCTTTCTTTCGTTTATTCTGACAGAGCAGGACTACAGCTCTTCGATTTTGACAATTTTCCCCAGTTCTTCCAGACAGGAGGCGATCTCATGTACCACAAGTTTCTTCGCTTCCAGAGAAACATCACTGCCCAGATTATGATGACCTGCATTCTCTGAAAGACCAAGCAGGAAGGTCACCGCACTGGATTCAGCCAGCGCTTTGACAAGACAAGTCGCTCCGTCTTCCTCTTTTGAAAGCAACAGGTTTTCATAAAACTCCGGATCCTTGCAGGAATGATGCAGAAGCAGGCTTACTTTCTGCATCGTGATCAGGCCTTCCGTAACCAGGTCAATTCCTCTGATATATGCCTTGGGCGGAACATCACTCATCGGTGTATCCATATCCGGGATAACATCTGTCTGCAGATGCCGGGCAACGATCTGGCTGGTCGTACCGCCGCAGACAACCTTTTGCCCGCTGGCGTGTAATAATCTTGATAATACTTTGTCATCATCTTCTTTGTTTTTCGGAGGTCCGGTCATGACAACCGTTTCCGTGGCAGGAATGATCCGTACTGCCGCAACCGTGCAGTCATCGTAGGGCTTTCCGTCATACAGGCTGTTCACCATCGCCAGCAGGATCCTTGCGCATTCCCTTGCCGGATCATCATCTTTGACCGATGCCCCCAGAAATTCTTCAACATCCTTCTGACCCCAGTTATAGTTCAGCTGCATCTCCGTTCCTGCGTACAGGATACCATCGGAGAAGAAGAGAATATGATCATCCGGTTCAAGAGTAAACTCAGACTCATAGATCTTTTTATCGTTGATCAGGACCTCTTTCTTATCCATATCCATCACCTGGTTTTTCCGGATCCATACCGCTAACGGATTGTCATATTGCACCAGGCGCGCCTTACCGCTGTAATCGATCTGCAGAATCGTAAACGTACTGTAAGCGACATCTCTGTCGGAACAGACCGGTAATGTCGCAGCAATCGTCTCCACTGCCTCATACAGGGGAAGACCCTCAAAGATCATTTCCGAAATGATCGTACTGGTCAGTGTAGACAGAATATTTGCCTTGACTCCTGAACCCAGTCCGTCTGCCAGAACCAAGACGAAAGAGTTCTCATTTCTCTTGATCATGACTCTGTCACCGCAGAGTTCTTCACCAAAGTGAAAGAGAGACTTCCAGGCAGCATCCACATGGATCTGTTTACTCATAGTTTTTCTCCGTTGACGGCTTTCTGCAGATTAAGCAGAGCTACCTTTGAACTGGCTGTTGTTTCACCAAGCATGGACGCAATCTCCTGTACCGTACGCATCTGTTCGTTGATGACCTTCTGCGTGACTTCCATCGTCTTTGCGCGTGCTTCAGCCATGGCGATTTCCTTTTGAGTTTCTTCGGTTCTGTCCATCAGGATGATGACATGCTGAGGCTGGTTCATGACTTTGATGATCGCGTGTTCAATCAGCTTGTCATACATGTCATAGTAACAGTGGAAATGAGAGGCTTTATACCCTGTTTTCCGGACCAGGTCAAGTAATTCTTCATTGGGAAGAATACCCTCAAGAGGCAGACCAACAGGATTCACATTATCGAGATTCAGCATCTTTTTGGCACTGGGATTCATGTCATCAACAAGCAGATCTTCATTAGCCACAATGATACCGTTTGGTGTATTATCCAGTACTACATTCGCAAATGACCGCGCTTTTTCCAACGCATCCGGAAGACAGATCCGGGGATCAGCTTTACCGTCCAGAACCGCAATTGCCTTCAGACGACAGGATTCATATCCGCATCCTCCGCAGTCATGAATCTTCATCGGTGTGGTCTTACCCATCGCAATCAACTGTTTATTGATTTCCTCTTCGGTATGAACCGGATGGTAAACCGGAGAAGCTTTCCACTCCGCTTTCATATCCACAGGAAGTTCTCCCGGAGTAACTTTCGGCTTGTTTGAAACAGCCCTTCGGATACTGCGGTGGGCAGAGAATTCACTGTGTTTGTAATGAGAGAGCAGCGGTCCTTCAAGACATGCGCCGCGGCAGGAGTTGACCTCAAGCAGGCATCCTTCCAGTTCTCCCTTGCGGATCGCCTCCAGCATAACTTTGACACGTTCTATACCATCTACAGGAAGATAATCATAGTATTCATTTTCCGGAAGCGTCGCAATAACACCGCCTGCTGTCGGATAGACTCTGGAGATTGAACCTTCGAACTCTGTCCATTCCCCTTCTTCTGATTCTTCCAGATCATTTTTAAGCCAGTCCAGCACTTCTTCCATACTGATACAGGCATCGACAGCACCTGCGAACCTTGCGTCTTCAATCTCTTTGTATTTCGCGATACACGGGGAGAGGAAAACAATTTTCGCGTTTGGATGATTCTTCCGGATCATACGCCCATGAGCAATTAACGGGGATACTACCGGAGCCATCTGATCAATCAGATCCGGGTATTCTTTTTCAATCAGTGTATTGACTGCAGGACAGCAGGTAGTGATGATATTTTTCATCTTATGTTCATTCATCAGGTTCACATATGCTCTGGAGACCATTGCGGCACCTTCCGCTGTCTCCTTCACATCCTTGAATCCTCTCCGGATCAGCATGTTTTTCACAATACCGATATTCTTCCAGATGACCGCAAAACTCGGAGCGGCGCTGAGAATGACCTCTTCACCTGCATTCAGCCAGGAGAGAACCTGTTTCATCTCGGATCTTATCGATTTCGCGTCATGAGGACAGGCAGCGTAGCATCTTCCGCAGAGAATACACTCATTAGCCTCTATCCTTGGCTGGTTCTTTAGATATGTCATAGCGTTGGTGGGACATGCCCTCACACAACGAAGACAATTGTGGCAATGGAAATCCACAAGATGAATAAAATCTGATTTCATATGATCTTCTCCCTTTTCATCTGTTTCCAGAAAAAGTATATCAAACATTTCGGTAAATCGTCTCTGTGATTCTGTACCCCGAATATAGAAAGACATGACCCTGTACAGGATCATGTCTTATGTGTATATAAGATCAAGCTGCGGAAGGTCGTGAAACCCTGTCTTTCCATCTTCCGCTTAAGAGATACGTCGTACCAATCAGGAACGGAACCAGACCTGCCAGAGCATTTCCGTACCAGAATCCGAGGATACCCATATTCAGGATAATTCCCAGCAATACTGCCAGACCGATACGGGCGATAATGCCATCCAGCAGCGCTACCGCAAGATTCAGGCGGGAATTGCCGGAGCCGTTGATCAGCGCGAAGTTTGCGGGACGGATCATACAGCCAAGATACAGAACCATGGCTACAGGAATATAGATCTTTGCCATCGCCAGCACTTCCGCGTCATTCGCAAACATACCAAACAGCCATTCGGAATGGAAGTACGTCAGGTAAGCCATGATGGCTGCCGGTACCGCAACGATCATATAACAGGTACGGATAACTTCCGGAACACGCTTTGTCTTGCCGGCCCCGAGAGCTTGCGCAATCATGGCCCCTCCGCCGCTGGATACTGCCTGGGATACGACATTTATCACCATCTCCAGTTTCCTGCCGATACCGGTAACCGCTACTGCCGTGGAACCATAGGAATTGATATATGAGTTAACAAACAGCCCGGAAATAATGACTGCCGCAGACTGGATCACCATCGGAATACCCAGAGAGAATAACTGACCGGATACTTCTTTATAGATACGGAAACTCTTCCGTTTGAAGTCAAAGTTAAACTGTTCACGGTTCTTATATAACAGATTGACCGCAAAGATAAAGCTGACCGCCTGTCCGATCACCGTACCAAGCGCGGCACCGAAAGCCCCGAGCTTCATTCCTGCCACAAATACCAGGTCAAGAATGATATTCAGCACAGACGCAATGGCGATAAACATGAACGGGTGACGTGAATCTCCCATTCCTCTTAACAGGGCGCTGACCAGATTATATCCGTAGATAAAGATCAGACCACAGATACAGGTCACGACATACTCCTTGGACATACCCCAGATATTTTCCGGTGTGTTGATCCAGCGCATAACCGTCGGATGGATAATCAGGAATAAGATCGTCATGAATACCGCAATACTCATCAGAAGGGTAAACAATGTTCCTACCATTTTACCCACACGGTCTTTTCTTCCTTCACCGACATACCGGGAGATCAATACCTGACCGGCATTGGAGAAACCCATGGCTATAAATGTCAGTAACATCAGTATTTCACCACCGATAGATACTGCCGCAAGTCCGTCTTTACCGACAAACCTTCCGACAACGATCATATCCACCATGTTATAAACGGTCTGAAGCAGGCCTGAGAAGAACAGCGGAGTCGCATAATTCAACAATGTTTTCGGTACACTGCCGGTGGTAAGATCCCGGATCAATTCTTTTTTACGTTCAGACATGTTCTACCTCTTTTCGCACTATTATTATAATTAGTCTTTGATCAATCATCTATACGAATACCGTTTATTCGTGCTATTATTCCCGGGTTTTTGTATAATGGTTGTACGATGACACAGTATATTATAACCATTGCAGGATTGATCATCACATCTCTGGCAGGCTTGATCGCAGCTCATCTCATCATCCGCAGAACGCAGAATAATATCTATTATCTGCCGGACGATGATGTGGATTCCGTCAACGCCAGGCTTAAGATTCTGTTTGTGACGGTCAGTTCGAAATGCATCTTCGGTCTGATTGAGGTGATCTTACTGCTGTATTTCCGGAATACTCTGGAAAGCAGTTTCACCCTGGGTTCCAGACTTGGTATCGCCGCCATCATCTCCATGATCGTCAACTGTGTGACCGCCGTCGGTACCGGTATATACATTGCCAGACAATTAAAAGACGGAGTCCTTGATTATCCTACTGGATTCTCTCAGACTCTGTCTGTATCCGGGTTTATTGAGTTTATACCGGTTGCGGCAACCGCATACTTTGCCTTTGTGCTGATGGATCTTATCTAGATCCATTTTATTTTCTTCAGATAGTGTTTAACTTCTTCTGCCTGTGCAGGATCAAAGTATACCGAAGTTAGGTCATGTCCCCTGCGGAATGACAAGATCCCTTTTTCATCATCCACAGTAATATCTCCGGCATCTTCATAGGGGATCAATCTTCCTGCGTTAATGATTCCTTCCTGGTTTAATCCGTACTTCACAAAGTGATACAGACCCGCCATGATCAGGATCAATACCATCTCCATATACTTGAAAAAACCCGAATAGCGGAAGAACACTATTACGCACATGATCAGAAAGAATGCCGTGATCACCCATTTCGCACTGACCTTCAGTTCTAGTTCAATCGTCCGTGATACCTTGATCAGGCGAAAGATCATCACAAAGATCAATACATCCAGGGCACAGAATAAATACTCGTAATAACTCATACACTACCTCAAAGAATCATCCGTATATCCAGTTCTTCAATCTTCCCGTCCAGCGTATAGCGGACAACTTTTTTCTTGTAGTCAAAGGCAACATCTTCCGCGTCCATCAGTTTGCGCAGTTCACGATATTGTGCTTTCTGCTTATCGTCGTAGGAACTCGGATCATCCGATGTCAGCCACAATCCGCCCATCAGAGCGTCCAGTCTTCCCAGAAGATCCTTGACCTTGCGGGTAAGCCGGATATTGTTGTTCCGGAGGAAGAAGACATCCGGATCGGAGATATATGCGCGGTTGTTCAGCTGACGCCGGGAGAGGATATTCTGGATCGCCTGCTGGGTGGACGGACGTTCCCGGTGGATGATACGCATATGGGGCTTATCGTTCCAGTCCAGAGATACATCACAGCTGATCCGGCAGTAATCCACGATACCGAATGCCGGCATCACGGGAACACCGCAGCCCAGGATCAGATGATCCCCGCACCACTCCCTCAGGTAGTCCATTGCCCTGTACATTCTCTCTGCACGTGTTTCTTTCGCATTGCCGAACGGAGCGGCACCGTACAGGAAGTCCAGTTTCACCATGTCTATGTTCCATTCTTCGAACACTCTGCGGAAGACATCTTCCAGGTATTTGATCACCTCAGGATTATCAATATCCAGGGAATAGAAACCACTCCAGTTAGACCCGTTCAGCCATGGTTTGCCTTCATGAAGATATAACCAGTCCGGATGGTCCTTGACCAGTTGTGAGTTCTTTTCTGCCACAAACGGAGCCAGCCACAATCCTGCCTTATATCCGGCTTCGTGGATCTCATCACAGATTGTCTTCATTCCGGAAGGGAACTTCTTCTTATCCGGTTCCATCCAGTCTCCGATATAAGGTTCCCAGCCGTCATCAATCTGAAACAGATCCCCCTCCTGAAAGATCTCCTTACATCCGGAGAGATCCTGACGAATCGCTTTCTCACTGATATCCTGATAACGGTTATACCAGCTGGAATATCCTGCCAGTTTTTTTGTTGTCCTGGGTTTGATCTTCAATAGTTCAAACCAGGTGTCAAATACGGTATTCTCATCCCCTTCTGCCGCGTACAGATCAAAGAGAGAGAACTCACCGTCAACTTCCAGTCCTTCACAATCCTTTTCAATCGTCAATAACTGTGCCTGATGCATATACAGGTATCTTGTATACCCGGTATGTTCATTCAGGGAACCAACAAAGCGGTACTTATCTTCATCACGGAAATACATCCAGGAGTATCCGTGGAGAACTCCTCTTTTCTCCGGATAATCCAGGAAATGATAATCACTGTAACGGTCCAGAGAGAAGTGATCAACAATTCGTTTGGGAAGTTTCTTCACTCCGCGGATATAGTCATGTGTACTGTATTCCGGGCAGTAAGTCCATGTTTGATATCCGTTCATGAAGATCTTCTCACTCTCCTTGACACGCAGTACTACCGATGCGGTCAGGGAGAGAATCTTCCCGGTAAACGTACTCTTTACGTGAATCTCTCCGTAGAAAGGCACAGTCCCTCTGCGGGTGTATCTCCTTCCTTCAGATTCATATTCCAGGATCCAATTTAAATCAGCCATTATTTTCTCCTCTTAGTTTTGCGGCAATTTCCCGGGTGTATTCATCTGTAAGTTTGAATTTCTTCGAGAATACCATTAATGCGCAGAATAAACCGAGAATCGGTAGAATTGTCATCAGCAGACGCAGACCGAGAATTGTCGACGCGCTCTGCGCTTCCACCACACCGGTCGTATCACTGTTTCCGACAAGACCAATCATGTCCAGTCCGATACCGGTCAGGAATACAGCTACTCCACTGGCTGCCTTGACCACGAATGTCTGCATGGAGAAGATCACACTCTCTTCACGATGTCCGGACTGATACTCGCCATAGTCTACGGAACTGGATAAGAATACTGTCGTCAGTACCGTTAACATACCATTCGCCAGGAATACCAGCAGGCCGCAGACGCACAATACCGCCAGAGATGAAGATAAACCGGTCATACAGGCAAGTAGAATCAGGAAATAGCCGGTAATCGCCAGACACAGACACATCTTGAAGATGGAGGTATTACTCATCTTTTTACGAAGCAGAGGATACAGTAACATCATTCCCAGGATCTGGGAAGCACCGCCGACCATGTTGAAGGTTGTATAACTTCCCTGCCAGTCTGCGCCGCCGAGATCATACTTGAAGAAGTAGATGATCAGGTTGGAGGTAATATACAATGCGCAGTTGATCAGAACGATCGTCACAACGGTAACCATTGCCTGGTCATTCGCAAACAGAGACTTGAACATCTCCTTGACCGTGGTGGTCTCCATACGTTCTTCGGTTGTCTTCTCCTTGACCGACATCACACAGATCACTTCCGCAAGGATAAACAGTATGGATACGATCAGCGCCAGTCTGCCGAAGCCCAGACGTTCGTTGCCTGCCCCAAGCTTGGCGACAGCCATGACCGTAAATACCGTAATCAGCGCATTGCCTACACCGGCGCATGTACGTCCGACAACCGACAGATGTTCCCTGTCTTCAATCGTATCGGTTACTGCCGGAATCATGGACCAGTAAGGGATATCCATCATTGTATAAGTCATTCCCCAGAGAATATAAACCACCGCGAAGAATGCCATCAAACCTGTACCCTTGGTATTCGGCGCATTAAACAGCGCATACAGTACAAACGCATTCAGTACCGTACCTCCAAGCAGCCAGGGTCTGAACTTACCCCACCTGGTCTTGGTTTTGGCCACCAGGATCCCCATAAACGGATCGTTGGCAGCGTCAAAGATACGCGCGATCATCAGAATCGTTCCGACAAATGTTGCGGATAAACCCAGAATATCCTGATAGAAATACATCACATACGAAGCGGATAAGGCGTACACCATATCCTTGCCTATGGCACCGATACCATAAGCAGCTGTCTGTGTTTTTGTAAATTTCATCGTTGTTCTCCCTCAATTGTGAATTCTTCTGCGACAGGGGTTATGCCCTCTGCACGAATCGTCAGTTTTGCTTTTCCGCTGTGTCCTGTTGTTCTCACATATGTACCGCACATACCGCCTTCTGCTGTAACTGTAGCCGGTCCCACAAGTTCCAGATCACCCTCCAGTTCAAAGTGAACCGGAAGCTGCGCATAAGACGCGATGTTATTGTTTCCGTCCAGGATACGTACACGTACGGCTGCCATATCATAAACTTCCCCTTCATGAAGGATATTCTGGCTGACCTTAACCTCTGTATGTAACTGTGTATTTGGTGTCTTTACCACACTGGCAACCACCTCTCCGCGTTTTACCGCGTCAAAGCGCCATACCGTGGCTTCCCCGCCCCAGTTGCCTACATATGTACCATAGAGACGATATCCATCCTCAAACTTCAGATGATAACGCATCATCGCATATCCGAGTTTTGCCTGATAGTTCACCGGCAGGTTGGACAATCCGTATTTCTGTGCTGCCAGCATACATTCCCGGATCAGATCTGCTTCCTTCTTGTCAAAGCCTTCGTTGTCTTCCAGCAGCTGTCCGATCGTATCATCAATAATGATTGGCCCATGCAGTAAGCCGTTAAATCCCTTGGTATGGAAAGATTTGACTTTCTGGTCATTCTTGTACAGAACGACTTCATCCGCATTGGTAAACGCGTAGATCTCTCCGATCTGCCCTGCCGGATAATCTCCGATATCCATACTGGTACCAATCTCCAGTACCGGAGTATCTTCACCCTGGCTGGCATATACCGCAGCCGCAAGTTTCGGATTACGGAAGTAGTCCATCACACCGTGATAACATACTCTGTCCCCGGACCCGAAGTCTTTGTGGGTAGGATAGTCAAACATACACCACTGGAAGACACCTGCATGTGTACCGTCCAATGTCGCGTCATTCAGTACTCTGGCATGCCTAAGCGCGTGTTCCTGGCGTTTCTGCCACGGATCAAACGACTTTGTCGGGAACATATGCCCGTTGGCTTCTGAGATCAATAACGGCTTATGTACATCCGGAGATACATCTTTCTTGGGCTTTGCGCCAGGTGTTTTCCCGTCATGAGAGAAATCATTGAAACTGTAGACATCTTCCAGAAGACTGCTCTTTTCCAGATAACGTACACCGGATGTCGGACGATACGGATCCAGGCGATGTGCCACGTCATTGGTCTTCTGGTAGAATTCATCATTGTCCGTACTTTCGTTGATCCGTACTCCCCACAGGAAGATAGAAGGATGCTGGCGGTACTGCAGCACCATCTCTTCCGTATTCTTTACTGCCTGTTCCTGCCAGGCTTCATCACCTACGTGCTGCCACCCCGGAATCTCTGTAAACACCAGTAATCCTGCCTTGTCACAAGCATCCAGGAAATCATGACTATCCGGGTAATGGGAAGTTCTTACCGCATTGACCTTTAACTCTTGTTTCAGGATACGGACATCTTCTTCCTGGAGATGCTTTACAGCCGCATATCCTACATAGGGATAACACTGGTGACGATTCAATCCCCTGAGGAATACCGGTCTTCCGTTCAGGAAGAACAGATTCTCCGAGAAATGTACGGTACGGAATCCGAAGGTATTCACTACCTGGTCAGTACATACTCCGTCTTCCCATAACTCTGTTTCACAGGTATAGAGATTCGGATGATCAATATCCCAGGCTTTGACTTCTTTAGACTCCAGACGGATCTTTTTGGAAGTACTGACGGTTTCCGCAACCACATTTCCGTCCTGGTCCTTGATCCGGACATGAAACTCCAAAGAATCTTTTTCTCCATCTGTTTCGATCTGGATATCCGCAGTCTGCAGATCCGGTGTTGTGACATAGACATCTTTAATAAAGGTCTCAGGACGTATATCCAGCCAGACATCACGGTAAATACCGCCGAAAGTAAGATAATCAATCACAAAACCAAACGGAGGAATCGTTCCGTCTTCATGTGAATCTACTTTTACAGCGATGGTATTCTCTTCTCCATAGCTGACCAGATCTGTGATTTCCACGGTAAATGCCGTATACCCGCAGGCATGTCTTCCGCATTCTGTACCGTTGACGTAAACCACTGCCTGATGCGCAATACCGTCAAACTTCAAAAAGATCCTCTTTCCCTTTTCTTCTTCAGGAATCATGATCTTTTTCCGGTATCCTGCAGTTTTCTCGTAATCTTTGTGATCGGCATAATGAAGAGGTGTTTCCGATACGGAGTGAGGGATGCGTACAACCTTCTCATACCCGCCGTCAGTCATGAATATATCCTCCCACTGTGAGGTATATTCCCATGTATTATTTATACGCAGCATATTCGTTCCTTTCCGATGAATAATGTTATTAATAGTATAACATTAAGCCTGTATATTTCGTATCCGGTGAAGAGAAATACCGTTCATTCAATACTTGTTCATTTATGTTTCATAACAAATATGAACATGATTCTTACACGTAAATAATGCTATGATAGTCATGTTTTAAGGAGGGGATAACGATGCGTATTCAGCTTGTCAAAGAGAAAGAGTTCTATATGCGTGTCCTGGCGATCATGCTGCCTGTAGCTCTGCAGCAGGCGATCAACATGGGTGTAAACATGTTGGATACGATGATGCTCGGAAGTTTTGGTGAAATACAATTATCCGCGTCTTCTCTGGCCAACCAGTTCTATGCAATCTTCAACATCTTCTGCATGGGTATTATCGGTGGTTCCAGTGTGCTTGCGGCGCAGTACTGGGGTGCCAGAGAACAGGAAAAAGTACGGGAGACATTCAATATGGCGCTGCGGCTGGCTACGTTCCTCTCATTCTTCTTCGCAATCATCACCTGGTTATTCCCGGCGCAGATCATGCGGATCTATACAAACGAGGCAGATGTTATCGTCCAGGGTGTACGTTATCTGCGTATTACGACATTTATCTACTTCATTCACGGTACCGGTCTGGTTGCGGCGCAGCTGATGCGTTCCGTTGGTGAAGCGAGATTAGGTCTTATCGTTTCCTGTATATCCTTCTTTGTGAATATCCTTGCGAACTATACGTTTATCTTCGGTAAATTCGGTGCTCCCCGTATGGAGATTGCCGGTGCTGCGCTTGGTACATTGATTGCCCGTACTGCTGAGTTTATTGTCACCTTCTGGTTTATCTTCAAGATGGATAAGAAACTGGGTTTACGTATCAAGGATCTTCTGCATAATCCTTCTTCGGAATTCTTCAGCAATTACTTCCGTCTCGGTGCTCCGGTACTGGTCAGTGACGCGCTGCTGGGATTCGGCGGTACGGCTGTCAGTATTATTCTTGGTCATATGGGATCCGCGGTGGTTGCGGCTAATGCGATCTGCCAGGTTCTGGATCGTCTGATGACTGTAGTCATCCAGGGTATTTCCAACGCATCCAGTATCATTACCGGGCATACGGTTGGGGCTGGTGACCGCGAGAAAGCTCTGCGGGAGGGTGAAACCTTCTACCTGCTTAGTGTGATCTTCGGCGCAATTACCGGTGTATTGATTTTCTTTGTTGGCCCGTTATCCGTCAAAATGTATACATTGACACCGGATACGGTTGTGATTGCCAACCAGCTGATGCATGCCTACGCCTTGATCATCTTCTTCCAGGCAGTGCAGTCTGTCATGACCAAGGGTGTATTAAGAGGCGGCGGAGATACCAAGTTCCTGATGAAGGCAGATATTATCTTCATGTGGATCGTATCCATTCCGTTAGGCGCGCTTGCCGGGCTTGTATTACACTGGCCGGCATGGCTGACCATGTGGTGTCTGCGTATTGACTATGCGATCAAGTCTGTATGGTGTGTATCCCGTCTGCACAGCGGTAAGTGGATCCACTCCATTGAGCGTTGATCGTTCCCCGGATATTACCGCCGGATTCACCTGTATAAAAAGAGAAAACAACCTGGGCTAATGAGTTCCCAGGTTGTTTTATTACCAGATCATTCAACATCCGGCTCTCTCAAGCCATACAGTCTCAAGGCGTTTTTATAAAGAATCTGGCGTGCTGTTTCCTCAGCCTGTTCTTTACTCAGCAGACCTGCACTTACCTTACGTTCAAGTACATTTGCCAGTGCTGTCTTACTGACCTTCGAAGCTGCCCAGACGATCTCCGCATGATCATGCTGGCCGGATCCCAGCATAATTTTGCTGTGAGGTGCTATTGAGAGCACTGTCTCCAGGATTTGTTCTATATTAAGCGACAGCCATGGCAGTGACCAGCCGATATCAACCCAGACATTCGGATAGCAATGCGTAAGCCATGCCGCATGGCCAAAATCCGGCGGATTCCCATGCAGAAGGACGATCCGCGCATCAGCGAAACGATCATCCCGCATCAAGGGCACTATCACATACGGATCTGTATCAGTTTGCAGATCGTTGGGATTACCGGTACAGCCGGTATGCACATGGACGGAAAAACCAAGTTCCTGCGTCATGATCAGTACTTGCTGGAAAGCCGCAAGATAGATATCCTCAAACGCTTTCCGATCACCGTTTACTGCCATGGTATACCGGGCAGATGCTTCTTCATCACTGATTGGAATCATAGGCTGGGATCGAAGTTCCAGTAAATGTGATTTCACTCCGATAAAACCTTCTTCAAGCTTCCGGCGAAGTATCGTGTCGAACCTGGTCATGAATGCCGTATAGTCTTCACAATCTTTAAGCAGTGTCCGAACACAAGGATCCATCTGAAACAACCTGTAGATCCTGGTTGGAAAGCACTGAAGAACAGGATCACCAAACTCTGCTCCGTCATCCACAACTTCTCCGATTACTCCGGCTTCGCGATATAGTTCCTGCGCATACCCGAAACCATCTTTTTCCGTACGTTCATTGCGGGCTGCGATTACTGCTTCAGGAGTTGCTTCGCAGTCATACTTTTGAGCCATCAAACTGATCATGGTTTTCACAACACCCATATTCATGATGTTATACTCACGTTCCTGCTGTGCCGCATTATCCAGTTCATGAACAGGTGCACGTCCGTGGACAAACGCCATGGCAAAATCAATGGGACGGATCCTGCGGTTGCTTATATTGATCCGGTGGGTATGGTTGTCAAAAAAAGGATAGTCACTGAAATCAAGCATCATTATCATCCACTCCTTAATACTACTGTAGTCAACCTCTTTATACCTTTTCTGCCGGTCAACGTCAATTACTATCATGAACGATACTGTTCATATAAAGCCTCTCCTCCAGCCAGCCGCAAAGAACGATCCGATCCTCCGTTATCTCTGTATATTTTGATAATTTTATGAAATGTTGTATAAAATATCTTTACTTTCCTGTATCAAGAATCTTATGATTAATGTATGGCAAGTGAAAGTAAGGATAATTTCAGTTTCGATATTTTAAATATCCATGATTTTCTGCAGAACCGTGATCCGCGCAGAGATATCACTTTTGATGATGAGCAGATATTGAAATCCTACATTATCAATAACGATCCCCGGGCTTTGGAGTTTGCGATGAGTTTATTTAACGTGGACCGCATGGGTGAAATGTCAAAAGATCCGCAGAAACAGATTATTATGGGCTGTATCGCTTCGATTACATTGAATACGCGCAGTTTTGTCCGCGCCGGCATCCCCTGGTCCATCGCCTACGCGATCTCGGATATGTACCTGCAGCAGCTGGACTTCAACTTCACCAAGGAACAAGCTGCGGAATGGTACTACCAGTCATTCTCCACATTCTCTTCCATGCGTAATGTCGGGCCTACAGATCTGATGGAAAAAACCGGCACATCACAGTTCTCCAAACTGGTCACCAGCGCAATCAACTACATATACAAAAACTTATATTCCAACATCACCCTGAAAGATGTCGCGACCTCTCTTTATGTCACCCCGGACTATCTATCTCATCTGTTCCGTACGGAGACAGGTGTTACCTTCTCCCGGTTTGTACGCAAACAAAAAATAGAGATGGCAAAGATCATGTTGATGAACTCTGCGTCATCTCTTGCGGAAATCTCCAATTCCCTGTCTTTCTGCAGCCAGAGTTATTTTACCAAAGTCTTCCATGAGGAGACCGGTTATACTCCGAATGAATATATAGAGTTATCCAGAAACGGATAATTATCTATACGGTTTTGCCGGGTATTCCGGAAAATCATAGACACCATCCAGCCAGCCAAGCAGGAATGCTTTAGCCAGGCTGTTTTTTCTTATGTTTATCCGTGCTTCTTCGGGAGTAAACCATGCCCAGTTGTCGACTTCTTCATTACAGTTTACTTCCCCTTTTACCGTTACGGCAAAGTTAAGCATCAGTGTATTTGACGGAGTGAAGTAACGACTGTGATTGAATCTTATACCGGTGACGGTTAGGCCGGTCTCTTCCCGGACTTCACGGATTGCGGCATCCTCGGCATCTTCACCTTTATTTACATATCCGGCAACCAGGATATATTCATTTCCTCCGTATTGGCGGATCATCAGGATCTGATTCTCTTCCTCATTCAGGATGATCATGGATACAGCTGTATTAAATACCGGAAAACGGTATTCCTGACAAGTAGTACAGTAAGGGATATCTCCTTCATTCTTCAGATACTTGCGGATCAGTTTTGTGCCGCAATGCATACAGTAATTCATTTCCGGTATTTTCATGGTTCACCTCCTGTTCATTGTAGCAGAATTGGAATATGATAATACACATCAGGTTTATAGAGGTTAACAAAGATGAAAAGAGTATGGACATGTATATTCGCCTGTGTACTGGTTCTGGGTATGACAGGATGTAAAAAGAAAGAGGAACAGCCGGTACAGACATCTGATGATACGGTGTATACGGCCAGAATGACGGTCAAAGACTACGGGGAGATCGTCTTTGAGATGAAGACGAGTACAGCTCCGGAAACGGTAAAGAATTTTGTGGAGCTGGCAGAAAGCGGCTTCTATGACGGTCTTACCTTCCACCGGATCATGGACGGTTTTATGATCCAGGGAGGTGATCCTGACGGGAATGGCGGCGGAGGTTCCGGGAAGACCATACACGGAGAATTCTCTTCCAACGGGTATGATAATCCGCTGTCACATGTCTGCGGGACCGTATCCATGGCCAGAGCCAAGAACCCGGACAGTGCCAGTTCACAGTTCTTTATCTGTGTAGCAGATGATACTTTCCTGGATGGTGATTATGCGGCATTCGGGACTGTTACTGAAGGACTGGAAGTTGCGATGAAGATTGCGGCAGATGCCCAGCCTGTCGATAAAAACGGTACGATTCTTCCCGAAGAACAGCCGGTTATCGAATCCATAGTGATAGAGAAATAAACACAGGGTATCCCATACGGATACCCTGTATTATTCATAATCATGATAATAAGTATTACTTATTGAAAATCACCGAAAATGATCCTTTCTCACCCCGGAACAACAGCGGGATTCTTTCTCCGGTAACCATGTCTCTGCCAACCGTGGCGGATGATCCATCCTCTGCCGCAATACCGACCTGTACGACATAACTATCCTTTTCCGTAGAAAAACGCAGTTCGTGGGCTACATCATACCGTATCGGCATACTTCCGTGCGGAGGCAGATCTCCGCTGAGGAACTCGTACTTCATCTTGTGTTCTCCGGCAGGGATTCCGACCAAATCTGCCAGCGTATCATCAAAGTTCACCACTACCGTCTCATTATCCCCGTTAAAGGTCATTGTGCCATGTTCTGATGTAAATACACCGTCATGCGGTGCCGGAGCGGGAGTATCCGGTTCATACGGTTTATTCTCCCGGAGATCTGAAATACTGTTTCTGTAGACCAGATATCCAGATCCTGCCAGAATTACCAGCAATATTATCCCGATGATCTTCATGATTATTTTCATGGTATACTCACGCTCTCTTTCTTTTACAGTCTTGTGAAAAGGAATGACCCGATATACGGCATTTGTGACAATTGAACCAGAGATGTTGTGTTATCCATTCCATATATATCATATTCTCTGATTACTTTCATTCAATTTCATTATTCCTGTGTTGTACCCATGATGAGTATGATGATTTTCCCGTTATTTCCATACTCTTGATGACATATAATAAATGTAACAAAGGAGAATACTTATGCCCGTCGGTATTATTATCAATGTATTATCTGTAGTACTTGGTGGTCTTTGCGGCTCTGTTGTCAAAGACCGGTTATCTGATACTTATAAAGATACTTTGAATATGATCTTCGGTCTCTCTGCTTTTGGTATGGGAATATCCAGTGTCGTCCTGATGAGGAATATGCCTGCTGTGATCTTCTCTGTTATTCTCGGCACTTCTCTTGGCTTACTGATTCATCTCGGAGATAATATCAACCGGTTTGTGACAAACCTGCAGAACAAGTTTGCGGGAGCTTCCGACAACATCAATGAACTGATTACAGTAATTGTCTTATTCTGCGCAAGCGGTACAGGAATCTACGGTTCTCTCGTATCCGGCATGAATGGTGATCATAGTATTCTGATTGCCAAGAGTATTCTGGATTTCTTTACAGCGATGATCTTTGCCTGCCGTCTTGGGAAGACTGTATCGTTCATTGCCGTACCGCAGTTCATTATCTTCATGGCATTATTCCTTCTTGCCGGTCTGATCATCCCTCTGACTACGGAAACCATGATCAATGACTTCAAGGCAGTCGGAGGATTTATCATGTTGGCATCCGGATTCCGTATGTTAAAGCTGAAGGAATTCCCCACTGCGGATATGATACCAAGTATGTTACTGGCTATGCCGATTTCCTGGCTCTGGGTAACATATATCCTGCCGTTAGTCAGCTGATTCATGCATAAGAAAACAGAGGGGCCCGGGAATAATGCTTGACGCATGTATGGGGACTCCTCTGTTTTTTCTATTACTTGTCCGTAGGGAGAATCAGTACCGATGGTCTTGATGTTCCGTAATATATGGTTTCCTCCGCTTTAACAGTATCCGGAATCAATGACCAGACACCTGCTTTGTTCGGATGTATGGAGAACTCCGGGAAGTTTGAGGAACTGATATCCACACGGATCCGGGAGCCTTTCTTCAGCATCCATGCCACATCCCAGGTCTCAATCCGTATCTTTATCTGTTCACCAGGTATATAAGTTATCCTTTCCGGCGAATCATTCCGGTAAGCCAGTGTGGTAATACCGTTTCTGATATTATAAGCATCCCCGTTCTCAAAGACCTCCATGATCTTGATGGTAAAACAAGTATCTTCCGCACACGTACTGACGTACAATTCAACTGCCGGTTTCCCGATCACCGTAAGATTCTCCTGCAGAGGTTCTGATACAAAACTCAGAATATCCGGTCTGGAATCCGGACCGGGCTGCAGACGTGAACCCACTTCCTGCTGACTTGCGAACAGGGATTCAGCACCGTGGGATCTTACCGGATCCTCAGGATCATAGATATAACTCCTGCTGCCGTCTGTTCCCGGCGCATCAAGAAGCTTGCCGTTTTCTCCGAAATACAAAAGTTTCTTCTCCGGCATAACGACAGGGTATTCCGGGAATGTCCGCCATTCATCCGCACCAATCACATACCAGGAGATCTTCTTCTCCGGGACTTTTCCTTCCGCAAGGATACCATAGAACCAGGAAAACATATCCTCAATACTGCGGCTGAAGCCGTTTTTCTGATCCGGATGGCCGTAGATCGCCGGCATAAAGCTGTGGTTCCACGGACCAATCTGCAACGTGGAATGTGTTTTGGCAGATTCGTTCAGTACCGTATAACCTTTCAGTGCCGATCCGAGATGATGGTCATACCAGCCTTCCGCAATAAAGACCGGAATACAGACCTTTTCCGGAATCTCGCGAAGTTGTTTCCAAAGACCCTCTTTCCAGTATTCATCTGTCCTGCTGGTATTTGTGATCCAGTCACGGTACCAGGGCAGTTTACCTCCCCAAAGGGCTTCATCCACCTGTATCTGAGGCCGGTACGCCAGACTTTCAAAATAGTCTGCTTCGATCTTTCTTCCGGCATTGCCCATAGCCCAGGCAGTCAGGATATCCTGACGGAATAAACCATCTTTGTATGCGGATGTATGACGGTCTGTACCATACACCGTCAGATACATGGCTTTGACCTTTTCCGGCACTGCGTCTGCCATGATCCAACCGGTATACGCAAGATAGCTGGCACCTTGATAACCAATGTTCAGTACATCCTCCTGTGCATTAAGATACCGGAGAAGAGCCAGACCATCCGCACGGTCATTGACGTTAGGTTCCCATGTGCCTTCGCTGTCACCCGTCCCCCGGCACATCTGGAAAACATACATAAACCCTCGTTTCGCGCATTCTATCGCAGTGGTCTTTCCAATCTCTATATTGTTCACATAACAGGAACGCTGCACAATAGCCGGATATGCTTTCTTTTCTTTCGGTTTCGTAATCACTGTATACAACCTTACGTTGTCATCTGCCGGAAGCATCCTCTCTTCCTGTGTGATCTCACCTTCTTCGTAGATGACCGGATACGGGAGCCTGCAGAAAGCCTCAAGCGTTCTCTGCCGCAGTTCTTCCGTTCTTCTTTTTTGTTCCTCTCTCATCTTCGCTTTTTCTTCATCTGACATATCTATCTCTCCATTCCTTGTTGTACCGGTTTCCGGACGTAGAGATTATTTGTTCTGCTCACGGTATTTTTCCTGAAGGGCTTGTGATACGATCTTTTCTGCTTCTTCCAGAGCTTTAATTCCTGTATCTTTCAAAACAATATTAATATCCAGATACAGGGATTCCAGGTGATAGTGACCATCACTTATATGGATCACTCCAATCGGCTGTTCACCCAGCAATATCTGGCAGGGCACAATATGTCCGTATCCGTACTCACATTCCAAATGATCAAAACGGAGGCAATGCGGGCAGAAAGTCATGATATTTACGGAATAACCTTCATAGCTGTAGTCTTTTCCGCAATGTCGGCACCAGCGATGACCAATCATTTCTGTTCCTCTGTTTCACTGACAGGTTCTTCCATCAATTCCTGCAGGATCAATTCCCGCAGTTCCTGATCTTCATCAAGCATATCGTTGATTGCATCCTGGGATAACACTCCGCGCTTCAGATCTTTCGGCAGTTTTCCGGCTTCATCATCTTCGTAGTCTTTCATCCAGAGGTCACTGGTATAGTACTGTTCCAGTTGGCGGATCTTTTCACGAATCCCGGTATAGTCGGTAAATGCCTGTCTTAACGCGGAGATCTTCTCTGTCACTTCATCCAGAGCACTCTCCATGGTTTGTATTCTTTCTTGTTGTTTCATATGTCTTCCCATTAATGTTTGTTCTGTTCCAAGATCTTCCGGCAGATTGCTTCACCCATTTCTTCCGTGGACGCAGTACCGCCAAGATCCGGTGTAATCGAAGTCTTATCTGTGAGTACAGCTTCCATAGCCAGTTCAATATCCGCAGCTGCGCGCAGCATCGCTTCGTCGTTCTTCCGGCTTCCCAGCCAGTCCAGCATCATCTGGGAAGACTTGATGATTGCGAACGGGTTTGCGATACCCTTACCGTAGATATCCGGGGCAGAACCGTGTGTAGCCTGTGCCATGCAGTATTTTGGACCTGCGCACAAACCGGCTGCCATACCAAGACCACCAACAAGACCTGCGGCTTCATCCGAGAGTATATCTCCGAACATATTCGTGGTGATCACAACATCATAGTTCTCCGGATGCATCAGCATCTTCATCGCGAATGTATCCACAACTACAGTCTCAAACTCAATATCCGGATATTCTTTCGCAATCTCCCGGCATGAATCGATGAATAAGCCGCAGCCCAATTTAAATACCGTATTCTTATGGATTGCGGTTACCTTCTTCAGTTTATTCCTCTTTCTGGCTAATTCAAAACCCTCACGGGCGACAATCTGACTGTTTCTCTTTGTGATCACACGCAGGGATAACGCCATGTCCGGTGTAGGCATACACTCACTGTTTCCCAGGAACATATTCCTGTCGGGCTGGAATCCTTCGTTATTCTCGCGGATGATCACCAGGTCGGTATTCTCCTTGATACAGGGAATCGTGGGATAAGCTTTGGCAGGACGAATATTCGCCACCAGGTCATACTCTCTGCGCAGGATCGGATGAGGGTTAAAGCACAAAGGCTGATCCTTGGGATACGCCATATGTCCGATTGGTCCCAGGATCCATCCATCCAGGGTATATAACTCCTCTTTTACGGAGTCCAGCAACGTTGTACCGTATTCCAGAAAAGATGTATATCCTACCGGAAGCGGATGCCAGTCCACATCAATCTCAGGATATTGTGATACTGCTGTTTTCAGAACCTTAACAGCTACCGGAACGATTTCCAGTCCGATATCATCACCGTTAAGAATACCGATTTTGTACTTAGTCATAGTAATACCTCCAATGATACGGGATAACCCAAATTCTATCTGTCTATAGAATACCACAAGTACAGGATACGTTCTCTGTATGCCTGTACTGTGCAGTAAAGCGGATGATTAAGAAAACTCAGTCCCGCGCAAAGCGAAACTGAGTACTTGTTATTCGTACAGTTCTACAACCAGGTCGTTTTCCAGATCTCTGGCAAATCTTCTTACAAACGTCCAGCTCATCAGATGCATGGGCTTGCATGTGGTATGTGAGAGATTCTCTATAGCTACCACCTGCAAGTGATAACGTCCATCCACATTCTTAAAGTCTCCGACATACAGTTCCACACCATCCATCCACAATGTCTTGGCTTTATCGCAAGGGAATCCCAAAGAACGCTCTGCCTTGTTTTTACTGTTTCTGACCGCGATCATTTCTTCGGCTGTACATACCTCACAGCGCGACCCGTACAGTCTTCTCTGCCAGGAAGTAATTCTTTCTTCCAGGGTTCCGGGCATTCTCTTCTTCCGCGCTTCGTCCCAGGCATCATATGCAGGAGCCTGCGTATTCAGGGGGAAGTGCTGGCTGACTTCTGCCATACCGGTAACGATATTTACCGGGCAGTCAAAGGTGTGCATCTTCTCCATACCGGCATCGTCTGTGAAGTACGGAGCCAGACCCGCGCGGTCACCCTGCTGGGCAACTGCCGCAATGATCTCATGATGTCTGCGCATGAATTCCAGAGCGAATTCCCCGTAGTGGCTGTGTCCGGTAAGATAGACTCTGGTATTATCGATCGGATAAATACTCTGGGCTTCTTTCAGGATCTGAAGCCAGAGTTCATTCTCATCCTTGTCTTCTGTAGAGAAGATCAGCAGGATCATCTCACCCTGTGCCGCGATCATCGCCAGATCGTAGTAGAAACTCTGCGCAAATACACAGGCAGCCCGGAATGCGCACATCACCGGTAACTTCTCATTTCCTTCCAGAGCGCTCTTCGGCACAAAGGACAGCCAGTCTTCTCCGTTGGTGTTATGAACCATATACGAAAGACCTTTGGCTTCCCAGAATTCTTTCAGTCCCTGATCCCGGATATCTGTGTATTTCTTCTCCAGCTCTGCCGCAATCATCATCCGTTCACCGGTGATGGTATGCATCATCTGTTCCAGGTTATAGTATGGGGCAACCCATTTCTTCTGTTTTGCAAGAGATACCACGCCACTTTGAAAGTCCAGGGCATCTACGGTAGGATTTCCCCAGTTCACAATTTCGGGGTAAGAATAATACTTGTTTTCCATAGTGCTACTCGTACAGTTCTACAACCAGATCATTCTCCAGATCTCTGGCAAATCTTCTGACAAACGTCCAGCTCATCAGGTGCTGCGCCTTACAAGTCGTATGTGAGAGATTCTCTACAGCGACAACCTGTAAGTGATAACGTCCGTCCACATTCTTGATATCACCGACATAGACTTCCACACCGTCGATCCACAATGTATACGCATTGTCACAAGGGAAGCCCAGTACCCTTAGTGCCTTGTTGGGACTATCCGCACAGGCAAGCATCTCTTCTTCTGTCACCGTTTCGCAGCGGGATCCGTACAGTCTTCTCTGCCAGGAGGATACTCTCTGGGCTAGTGTGCCGGGCATCACTGCGCGCAGTCTTTCATTCCATGCGTCATATCTCGGTGCCGGCGTATTCAGCGGGAAGTGCTGGGTCATCTCGGCAGTACCGGAAGCGATACTTACCGGGCAGTCAAAGGTATGCATCTTCTCCATTGCGGCGTCATCGCTGAAATGAGGCACAAGACCCGGACGGTCACCCTGCTGGGCAACTGCCGCAATGATCTCGTGATGTCTGCGCATGAATTCCAGAGCGAATTCCCCATAGTGGGAATGTCCGGTAAGATAGACTCTCGTGTTATCGATTGGATAGATATTCTCTGCTTCTTTCAGGATATCCAGCCAGAGCTCATTCTCATCCTGGTCCTCGGTGGAGAAGATCAGCAGGATCATCTCTCCCTGTGCCGCGATCATCGCCATATCATAGTAGAAACTCTGGGCGAATACACAGGCAGCCCGGAATGCGCACATGACAGGTAACTTCTCATTTCCTTCCAGAGCACTCTTCGGAACAAAGGATAACCAGTCTTCACCTTTGGTGTTATGTACTTCATACTGCAGACCTTTATTGTTCCAGAAGTCCTTTAAACCCTGATCACGGATATCGGTATACTTCTTTTCCAGTTCTGCCGCAATCATCATACTTTCACCGGTGATCGTATGCATCATCTGTTCCAGGTTGTAGTATGGTGCGACCCACTTCTGTTCTTTTGCCAGGGACACAACACCGCTGCGGAAGTCCGGGGCATCTACGGTAGGATCACCCCAGTTGGTGATTTCAGGATAGGAATAGTACTTGTTTTCCATGGTTAAACCTCCCTATTACCGATAAAGTTCGATTACTTTATCCTGTTCAAGATCTCTGGCAAATCTGCGCAGATAGGACCAGCTGATCGTATGCATGAATTCACAGGTGGTATGTGTAAGATTCTCTATAGCAACGACTCTCAGGTGTTCGTTTCCGTTGCTATCCTTCAGGTCTCCGATATACACTTCCTGGCCATCCACCCACAAGGTCTCACTGTGATCACAGGGGAATCCCAGATTCTGTTCCGCACGTGTGCCGTTCCTTGCGGCAAGGATCTCTTCTTTTGTCTTCATCGGGCAGTTTGCGGCATACAGTCTTCTCTGCCAGGCACTGATACGGTCATCTGCGTATACCGGGATTGCATGTTTCATCCGGTCAGGCACGGCATCCAGACACCGGGCATCCACATTCATCGGGAACATCATACTCATTTCCGCCGTACCGGAAACAGCGATGATCGGCATATCGATCGCACGCATCTTCTCAATGTCCTCATCACTGAAGAAATGCGGGGCACATCCGGGGATATCTCCCTGCTGGGCAACTGCCGCAACGATCTCATGATGTCTGCGCATGAATTCCAACGCGAAATCTCCGTAGTGACTGTGGCCGGTGAGATAGACTCTGGTCTCATCTACAGGATAGATGGTTTTCGCTTCGTCCAGGATATCCAGCCAGAGTTCGTTGGCATCTCTGTCTTCCGTAGAGAATACCAGCAGGATCATCTGTCCCTGCGCCGCAATCATTTCCAGATCATAGTAGAAACTCTGCGCAAACACACAGGCAGAACGGAAAGCCAGTACGACCGGCAGTTTCTCTTCGCTCTCATATACACACTTCGGCACAAAGGATAACCAGTTTTCTCCCTTTGTTTCATGTACGGTATATTCCAGCCCGAATCCATCCCAGAATTCCTTCAGTCCGGGGTCATTGATATCGGTATATTTCTTCTCCAGTTCTGCGGCAATCATCATCTCTTTGCCTGTGGCAGTATGCATCATGGCTTCCAGATCATAGAAAGGCGCGACCCACTTCTGTTCTTTTGCCAAGGATACGACTCCGCTGCGGAAGTCCGGAGCATCTACGGTAGGATCACCCCAGTTTGTGATTTCAGGATATGTGTAATACTTATTTTTCATGCTTGCCTTCTTTTCTCAGGGGATAATATGTTCTTCCCCTTCTTCCCACAGCAGATCTTCATTGAAGATCGTTGCGGCTTTGCCATACATGGCAGTCTTCATGATCAGATCCGGTTTCAGGTGTGAAGGACGATCGATGATTTCTGCGGTTCCGCGCAGGATTCTACGCAGATTTTCAATGATATCATCCAGAACATCGTCCGGTTGTGAGATCACATTGATTTGATTGGCATAGTTGCAGTGTCCGGTAAAGGTCTGGTCAAAGTACGGACGTTGTTCAACGATCCTCAGCAGTCCTCTTAACATCGTACTGACAGCCACTCCGCTGTACGGTCCTCCGACGGAACGTGTGCCGACATTGAAGTTCATCGCGTCACCGCTGAACAATATCCTTCTCTTATAGTCCAGCAGGCTGACAGATCCTCTGGTATGTCCCGGAGTATGGAATACTTCCACCTTGCGGTTACCCAGTTCAAATACCTGTCTGTCCTGTAGTTCCAGATAACGGCATTTCTTCTCACGTTCCAGGATATCCACGGTATCATACGGAAAGATTTCTTCATAGCTCGGCCACCCTGTACCATCATAGTGCTCACGATTTTCACGGGAGATTTCTTCCATACGCATGGCTTTCCAGCGCATCTGTTCGGTTGTGGCAACCGGAGGTAACCATTCAATATCCAGGGGATGCATCCAGACTTCTTCGAACTGGTTGCTGCCTCCGTTATGATCACCATGAAGATGTGTAACAACGACATCATATGGCTTATCGGTAAGCTTCGCGATCAGCTTCTTCATATCATATAGGCCTGAGCCGGTATCGATCACTAATGCACGTTCATCGCCAACCAGGAGATACTGGTTATCGATGCCGAATTCATTGATGTGGTAGGTGTTTGGCGCAATTTCGACGACGATCGGTTCAGTAATTTTACCCATAATTTAAAACCTCATAATTCTGTCAAACTTATAATCAATTAATTCTTTTAGCTTATCCAAGTCGCAGTTCAGGATCAGTTCCTTCGGAAAATCCACCTCGTTCAGCAGTTCTACCGCTTTCTCGAATCTTCCGACTTCACTGGGATCATGCGCATCTGTATTGACGATGATGTAACAGCCTTGTTTTACGCACTCTGCCAGCATTCTCCGGTAATTGTCGTAACACCCCGGTCTTTCCTGAGGCTTGCGCAGGGAACTGGTATTCATCTCCAGTGCGCAGCGGTTTTCGATTGCGGCTTTGACCAGACGTTCATAGTTCAAGGGATATTTGTCTGTATCCGGATGAGCCACAAAGTGTACCTTGTCTATACCCATAGCCTTGATGATCAGATCCGTATTCTCTTCCTCACCGTGATTTTTATAACCAAAACCATGAATACCGACAATCGCGTAGTCCAGGAATCCCAGCAACATATCCGGGATATCGATCGTACCGTCATCGTTCAGGTTCGCTTCCACACCGGTGATTACCTCTACTCCAAACATTTCTCTTGGAATACGGTTGGCACAGGAGTAGTAAATCGGATGACAGGAGCCGGGAATATTCGGACCATGTTCAGAGGTGCCCACAAGTTTCAGACCACGTTCAGCACCAGCCTGTACATTCTCACGGATCGTTCCGTACGCATGTCCGCTGGCAATTGTATGTGTATGTATATCACACAGTAAATCTTTTAGTTCAACAGCCATTTTCTTACTCCTTCTCTATTTCATCCGCCAGATCACGAAATCCCTCGTAGAAGACTCTTTCGGTATCCCAGGGACTCCGGGCCTTGGAATCCAGTGTTCCGAATCCTGCGTATTCAGATTTACGCACATCCGGAATATACCCTACATGACCTGCGTCAATTGCGAAGATCATGGCTTTCGGGTAAGGGAGTACATCCTTGACAATTCTTCCGAGATAAGAATACGGTTCGGTATTGATCCCCGCAAAAGCCATCCCGTTCAGAACTGCCAGGTGTAACTTGAATTCCACATCATCTGCGGGTTCGATCTCCATTGCCTTGAACTCATCTACAGTGATCTGGTGACGTCCTTTCTGGTCTTTTTGTTCACCGGAGAAGATCAGCGCAAACTTCTCTCTGGCATTGACCTTGCCTGGAATACTCTTCACACTTCTGCCGTATTTCAGGTCAAAATCCGTGGAATATGTACGGATCGTCTTCTCTGCCTTTAAGACTTCCAGACCCTGTACCTGGGCGAGATGTTCCATCATGGTGTAGGTGGCTTCGGCACTGATCTCGGTATGGATTTCCTCAAACGTACCATCCGGCAGTGCTCTGACTCCCTGCTGGAAGCCGGTAACCAGTGGATTCTGGTCTCCTGCGGCACCTTCCACCCAGAGACAGATTTCTTTTCCGGCATGCGCGTTCTCTACGAATTCCATGATCTCTCCGCCGAGATCTCCGCATACATAGTTAAATGTTCCGTTGAATCTGTGAGGGTACATCATGTTGGAATGCACGCCGAAGTTGACTACCGAAGCGATCGGTTCACCGGTTTCAGTTTCCACCTTCAGTACAACAAGTTCCCTGTCACTGTATCCGCCGTAGTCAGAGTTCTGCAGACCTCCTACAGGAGTAGGCCAGTCCCTGCTGGCATTGATATAACTGGTACCGGAGGTATAGCCCATCCTTGCCGGCACCGCGTTCTTCAGCGCCTGACGGGCAGCTTCCAGAGCAAATTCATGCTGGGTCTGGATGATCTGCTCGTTGACTTCTGCCAGTTTGCCTTCCACATGACGTCTGGCTCCTCCCGGAGATTCTTCAGGATCGGATGCCACAAATCCCTGATGATTATGGGTATTTCCGAGCATTACCGCATCCGGATGTACGCCGAATTCCTTCTGCATCTTCTCACGGAATCTCCGCTGTGCCGGGAACATACCATTCTCGGAAGTAAAGATGAAGAACTTCTCATTTCCGTCCGTAAATGCCACACAACGCGCATATACATCCTTGTATACCTTTTCATAGGATGTATAGGCACCGGCAGCTCTCAGTTCATCCAGAATTTCCTGTGTTGGTGAAGCGCATACCTTGGCAGCGCCTGCCAGTAATTTACCCATGGGACTACCTCCTAAAACTCTTTGATTCCCTCGTGTTTCCAGTGATAATACAATGCGCCGAGCAGATTGGAACTATTGCGGTATCTTGCCGGCTGTACATTCGGTATCGGAGCTCCAAAGCCGATCATCTTCGCAATATCCTGTGTTCTCTTCTGGAGCATCTCAATATATGTCTTGTTGGCGCTGATCCCGCCGCCGATTGCGATCACATCCGGATCGATGCAGCACTGCAGATTGAACAACATCATCGCCAGGGTATTGACCGCGTCCTGAATCGCTGTGCGGGCATTCTTATCTCCCTGTTCCATCAGTTCAAAAAGATGCGGACATTCCTTGGCATCCATCGGTGTGCCGGTCAGGGCCGTATACTTTCCGCACATGGCAGCCGCCGTCGTATTCCCGGTAAAGGTATCCCCGATATGCATGAACAAATTATCGTTTTCTGTCGGTTCCGCCGGGAAGGAAGAAACATCCTTTACCGCGTAGGACAATTCACCCGCAAACAGATGCGCGCCGCGGATGATCTTACGGTCAACGATCAGCGTACCGGCAATTCCCGTACCCATACCGCAGACAACACCGTTATTGCAGTCTTTCAGCGTGCCGGAGACCAGTTCTGCCGTAGCTGCCGCCTTGCCGTCATTCTCTATCGTTACCGGCAGGCCGTCACACATCGCACTGACTGCTTCCGCAAGATTCATTCCTGCCACACAGTGGATCGATCCGCCTGTACGCATATATCCGGTATCCACCTCGATCATGCCGGGCATACTCATGGCTATTCCCTTGACACCCTTATGTTTCTCATACACTTCTTTCAAACTGACAAGAAAACCCTCTCTGTCATCACAGATCGTTTCAAATTTCCCTTCCGTTTCAAACTCTTCTTTTTCATTAATCACGGCATACTTAACAAATGTTCCGCCGGCATCAAAACATAACCATGTATCCATATTCTTCTCTTTCTAAAGGCATACGCCTAATCATAATTTAAATATAAAGTTTATTTCTCTGCGGGTATATCAAAAGATGTAGTTATTTTGTAATAAAAATGTATACGCTTTCAGACATATTTAAAAGCAGGTCTTATATGAACTTGTAAGATAAAAGTAGACAACGGAAAAAGTCAGACAGGACTTGAGCCAAGGTCTACTTTTAATTATGATCAGAACACAAGAGGAAAAAACATGGGATGTAAAAAAGGCATAA
>JAFRMA010000087.1 GCA_017430925.1 Solobacterium sp.
AATCCTTTCATCATTCTCACAGAAGATCTTTGTCAGTTCCGGACAGCCAAGTTCTGTAAAATAACGATTGTAAGGGCAGGAAATAATATCCATCCTGTACTCGCCTTTCTTCTTCGGATAAAACCGATTTATAAAACCGTTGCCGTAGCCGAATACTTTCTTCGTCATCGGATCCCAGACAGCCACAAAAAGATTGCGCATTCCCGGTAATTTCATCAACTTCTGAAGATTATCCGCTATTCCCTCACAACCATGAACAGCAGAATCTTCGATGATCTTGTACGCTCCTTCTTCTCCTACAGCATCTTTCATTGTCAGATAGACAGCTGCCGCCGGAAAGATCATTTTCATATGAAACTGTACCCCTTCAGGCAAAGATTCGTACTTAAGTATAGTTGAGTCTAATTTCACCGCTGCTTTCTGCCAGAGAATATCGCTTAATTCCCTGGGCAGGATTTTGTCCATTTTAGCTTTGTATACAGCTTTTTTCCGCAGTAATCTCTCTCCCTGAGTCATTCTCTCCGTCTCCTTTCAACGTTCACAAACGCTTATGAGCCGCAATCTGTGTGTTCTATAGCTGACACACAATTGACGTTACATATCTATCTTCTTTCAATGATGAGAATCGCCGTGTGTTAGTAATCTCTAACTATTTTCTCTTACATGACATTAATTTTCAAGAACTTGTCAACAAAACAGCAGAATGGAAAGATCCAATAACCAGGATTTGATATAAAAAACGCCTTTCCAGGCGTTCTTTGCTATCCTTTCCGGTTTAATTACTCCGCAGTGATCGTCTTTGAGATCAGCGGTTCAGAGATTCCTTCAACACCGGTTAATGCCAGCACACACAGCAGATTCTTCTGCATGCCTTTCCACGCATCCGTGGGATCATACCATTCACGGATATCATGGACACCGCCGGAGACACCGCCGCAGGAGATCGCAGCTGCCGGAATCCCATGGGACAGCGGGATGTTTGCGTCTGTGCTGGAAAGCGCGTGTAACTGCGGCTCAACACCCATCGCAGCAAATGCGTTCTTCAGGATCGTCACGATCTCGCAATTCTCGTCCTGCACACCGCCGATGGAACCGCTGAACTCTTCATGAGAAATCTCTATCCTGGCTTCTGTATCAAAACGGATCTTATCCACTTTTGCCAATCTGGCCTGACGTACTTCTTCCCACCGGGCATATTCCTCATCCGCGCACTGATGAGCGATATCCAGGCATTTCTGATGGAAATCCTGCATGACCTTGGCATCTGCGCTGCGTACATCCATGGTGAAGGAGCACTCGGAAGCAATCGATGTCACCCCTGTGCCGCCTTCTACCGTAGATACATTGAAAATCGTATAAGGCTCGCTGGGGACACGTTCTTCCGCGATTCTGGCAATCGTTCTCCCCATACACATGATTGGATTCACCAGTCCGAAAGAACCCATGGAGTGGCCTCCCGGGCCTTTAAACGTGATCCTGTACTGGACATCAGACGCTGCCCCATAGGTCAGGCCATCCCCGGCACCGTCGACGGACACAAACGCATCCACTTTCATCTGTTTTGTGTCAAAAATATGACGCATACCACGGAAGTTTCCTACCCCTTCCTCTCCGACATCTCCGCCGATATACAACGTACATGCCGGGGTGATCTCTGCCGCCTTCATTGCCCGCAGAATTGCCAGGATCTCCGCACATCCGCGTGTATCATCACCGATTCCGGGAATACAGATACGGTCTCCGTCATACTTCAGTTCCAGTTTTGTGTCCATGGGGAATACAGTATCCAGATGGGCACTGATCATCACTACAGGACTTCCTTCCGGACCGGGAATATACGCAAAGGTATTGCATACTTCATCCTGTATTGTGGTATACCCCATCTCTTCGATCATTTCCCTGAATCTCTGTGCTTTCTTCTCTTCATGGTTGGAATATGCCGGAATCAGAGCTAATTCGATTTGTTGTTCCACAACGTGATCCGCATCGTTACGCATGAATTCCAGGGCTTTCTGTACCTGTGGATTATCACGCAGTGCTTCTATCTTTTCTTTCATGAAATTCTCCGTTTCTTTTATTCTTCGCCGATGACGATCAGCTGGTCGGTTTCATCCAGGGTGATCGTGCCTTTACTATTAGCCAGGATCTTGAATGGTTCTTTCCTTGTCCGTACACCCATCAGGATTCCTCCTGAAGCATAGACAGTCCTCAGCAGTTCTTCATATGTTAATTCAATGCCATTCAGGCCGAATTCCAGCGTGGATTTCAGGTAAGCCTCGGATCCCTCTTCATCCAGCAATTCCGTGAATACAGGAGCTCTGCGGACATCTGCGGTGATCTGCGCCAGCATCATGGAAGACAGATCTGTCGCAACAATAAAGTCTTCAGCTTCTTCAGAAGTAATCAGGTTACGGTTATTCTCACACCGCATCTCCGCAGTGATGGTAAAGTTCAGCAGATACTTCTTCTTGAGATTCCGCAGACGAAGGATCCTCAGCATGGTTTCCGTATCGGAGTCTTCTTCTTTCTTCCGGCGGTCAGACAAAATACAGATATGCTCAGCACCGCGGATCATCTCCACCAACAGACGGTCAGATTCCGTACTGCGGTAATCCGTAATGATCTGTGATACGAACTTCTCATCCTCCGGGATATACATGGCTTTATCCTGTGCGGATAATCCAATCAACTTGATCCTGCGTATATTATCCGGCAATTCATGAAGAATCGTAACAATGGAGGAGTTGATACCAAAGATCACAACTTCCCTGATTACTTTCTGCGGCAACGGTGCAGCAGGTATCGGCAGTTTACAGTTTGCAGGATCATTGAGGATCAGATCTCCCGGGTCTTCCTCAAAGGTAATCAGAATATCATCTTTTTGAATGACCGTATCCTGCGGAGGATTGATCATCGCCTGATCATCCCGGTACAAACCGGTAACGATACCCTTCCTGCCGGACAGGACAACAGACCCGAAAGGCAGTCCTTCCACCTCCGGACGTTTCTCAAAGTAGAATTCATAATTCACAAAGTTGATCATATCCAGCAAGGCTTCATAGATTCCTGTCTGGGTTGTGGAGTGCGCAATTATCCGGGCAATCACATCCCCCGAGTACAACATGGTCACACCGTTTTCATTCATCATTTCACGAGAGAAGATCCGCGTGTTGGAGTCTACGGAAGCCACGATTACCGGACGTTTTTGACTATCCATCAGCAGGATCTCCACAGCCAATAAGGTCTTGACCGTACGTCCCTTGTCCCTGGTATGCACAACCAGTGTGGAACAATCCGGTATACCTACACACCGCAGTGAATTAGGGCTTGTCGTATCTGCCTTGATCGTTGTCAGACGTATGTTTTTCGGTACATCGATATTCTTTCGGATTGCCTGTTCCATGTCCTGACGTTCCATGTTTTCCACAACGACGATCGTACGTTTATCTTTTTCGGTGGCGGTGATCATCTCCTGAAGCAGCGCGTATTCGCCGATACGGAAGCCCAGAATGACCGTATGACCTTCTTCAATGATCTCCGGGTTATCCTGCTGTAAGGCAATGATCTTCCCGCGCATGGTGCTGGAAAAGATACCAATCAGCATACCTGTAAAGATCATACCGGTCAGTCCTAACAACGTATACAGAACGATATACAGCAGAGAACCGGAATCCGAGGACGGAAACGAAGAAGACATGGCAGAACGCAGATTATCCCAGAATACCGCGATGACACTCTTCCCTTCCTTGTGCAGATGAAACAAGATGACCAGTGCTGTCACAAATACCACGGAGGTCAGAACCATGGTCAGTAATAGTTTAACCATACTTGCCGTTCCCTTCGCCATACGGAAATCCAGCCAGTAACGGAATCTTTTCTTCAATGATGTTTTCTTGGCCATATCTGTCCTCCTGTATTATCATCTGTTATCCAATATACATTAATACTATCGTATATCCTGTATCTCCTGCAAATCAGGAGAAAGAAAAATCCTGATCCGCATGTTCAGATCAGATAAATCTGCCGCAGAACAGGATATGTATCAGAAAATCAAACGAATCAGACGAATCAGAAGTTTGATGATCAGGATCAAAAGAATAATTCCGACAACCAGCGCTAAACCAACAATTGCCAGAACAACAAGCGTACCGTTATCATCCCTGGATGGTGACTTTACGGTACAGAGATTGAATTTCAGTTCACTGCCCGGCAGCACATCCAGATGTGCCTGATAACCCGTGTCTGTCTTTTCAAAGGCAAAGATCTCCTTATCCCAGGAAGTCATATATAATCCGGTATTCACATAGACATCCAGATCTCCGAAAGAACTCCATGTCTTTGCGGGAGAAAGCAGATACGTATATCCGTATACAGGGTCTTTATAATATTCATCCCGTGAAGGATATAACGGTGCCGTAACCGCGTTCTTCAAGGATTCACCGGGTCCCAGCGTAAACTCATATTCATACCAGCGCATGAGGTAATACTCCGGCTCCTGCGGTATCTCGTTAATCAGTCCAAGGTCTGAAGTATGATTCTTAAGCATCGTGACGATCGCGTTATACCAGTCAGACTGAGTGATCAAAGCCCCCGGATACTTCAGCATGGCATATTCTTCCAGAGTCATCTCTTCTGTTTCTGTCAGGACCATGGACCCGGAAATTTTCTTCTCCAGACCCATGTTTTCATATCCCTGCCAGTCCGGAAGTTCAAAGTCATCACCGAATACCCAGAGATCTACTGTTTCATTATTGTTGATGAATACGCCGGTCCAGAGTTCACCCTGCTTCTCCAGGTACATGTTTGCAGGATCCAGATAGAGACGGTACTGTTCCGGCCTTCCCGGCACATGTATAGCCAGTACAGTATGTTCCGCCTGCGGCAGTTCCTGCGCTTTCAGTGTATACCTCGTCACTTTCAGATCCGGAGTATAGAACGCATCCTCACTGTATGTGTCCAGCAGCAGCGGAAGATCCTTCTCCACGGAGAAATCATGTTCCATATAGGTATAACGAAGACGTACATCTGCTGGTTGTCCGTTGATCTCTACCGCATAGGCATCGGTATCCGTGTCTGTAATCCCCCGGATTCCCCCGTAGGAAGGAAACTGGCCGAAAGGAAAAACCAGCCGGGAAGTAATCGTCATCTCGGTAGGATTGGTAAAGGTATATTCCGCACGTACATGACTATGATAGTCTTTCAGTGCCTCTGCCGTAGTAAACCAGGCAGGAGGCAGATCCGGAATCTCAAAGTACAGATCTTCATGTTCAACGATGAGAGGACAGTCTTCATCCGAAGAAAAAGTACCTGTGGCAGATGTTCCTTCCCAGAATTTCAGCGCGGAATTCGCATTCACCGTTACCGGTAGACTGAGAAGCAGAAAACCCATGATCAGGATACTGATTATCTTCTTCATACATCCTCCCTTGTCTTCTATATTTGTCCTTCCTTCATCTGCTGAAGCACTTCAAGCAGCGAGGAACAGATCACAGCATCACTGTGAAGGATCGCCTCGGTCGGCGGCATATAATCCGGTACCATGATCGTTTTACATCCTGCCGCAAGACCTGCCAGGACACCGTTGACCGAATCCTCAAGCACGTAGCAATCTTCCGGTGCAAGACCGATCACTTCCGCAGCCAGCAGGAAGATATCCGGTGCCGGTTTACTGTGACTGAGATCTGCGCCGCTGATCACATGATCAAAATACCGCATGGTATCCGATACACGCAGATTGGAACGGATCACCTCTTCTGCCGTAGAACTGGCAACGATCATCCGCACATGATTCTCTTTCAGGAATTCCAGTAATTCCCTCAGTCCGGGCTTCATCGGCACATCCTGTTTCAGTCTCTCAGCCATCCTGCGCTTGCATTCTGCCGCAAGTAAAACCGGATCATCTTCCGGATAATATTTACGCAGAAATCCGTACATCAGTTCCCCGCTTGTGCCGCTGATTTCCTTCGCAAATGATTCCGGAAGCACCATATTCCGTTCTTCCGCCAGCTGATGCCAGATCTCCTGGTACATATGTTCCGTATCAAACATCAGCCCGTCCATGTCAAATATAGCCCCGGGCTTACTCATACCGGCTCAGTTTCTCCTTGACCTGTTCAATGATCTCTGTAGGAATATACGGCGCAATTTCGCCTCCGTTCAAAGCGATTTCCTTAACTACCGAAGAACTCAGAAAGGAGTACATCGGTTTGGCAATCATAAACAATGTTTCAATCTCAGGCGCCAGAATCTGGTTCGCGGTAGCCTGCTGTAACTCATACTCATAGTCACTGACCGCGCGGATTCCACGGATAATTGTCTTGGCCCCGATCTTCTTCACATATTCCACGGTCAGTCCCGAGCCGATATCCACCCGCACCTTACCCGCATACGGCTGGCCTGCGAGACACGCTTCAATCAGCGCTTTTCTTTCATCTTCCGTGAATGTGCATTTCTTCCGCGGATTGCGCATGATCAGAACGATAACTTCATCATACAGACCTGCGGCTCTTTCAATGATATCCAGATGACCTTTGGTTACAGGGTCAAATGTACCGGGATAACAAGCTTTCATGAATCTACCTCCTGATAATACGATATCTTTGTAATACCGTATATCGCTTCCTTGTATCGTACCAGGTTGATCACAACCGTTTCGTAGACATCTTCTTTATCTGATTCGATGACGATTCTGGCTTTTTCCGCCAAAAGACTATATTCCTGCAATTTACGCAGAATCTCCATATTCCGTTCTTTCGCATACGGAGGATCCAGATACACCAGATCAAACCGTATGCCCCTCTCCTGCAGAATACCTAATGCCTTGAGATCACTGACCGGAAGTACCGTCGTCTGTTCCTCTGCCTTCAGGGAAGCGATATTCTTGCGGATGATCTCCGCGGCAGCTCTTGACTTATCTACCAGGACGATATGGTCCATTCCCCGGCTTAACGCTTCCAGACCGACAGCACCGCTTCCCGCATACAAATCCAGCATATTCCCGCCTTCAAAGAAACCGCCAAGCGAAGAAAATACAGCCTCTCTGACTTTATCCAGAGTCGGACGGGTATCATTGCCCGGAAGTGTATCCAGACGTCGGGAAGAATATTTGCCGGCGACGATCCTCATCAGATTTCTCCTGTACGAATACGGGCGATGACAGCCTGGGCTATACCAATCGCAACCAGTGTCGCAAGCGCGGAACTTCCCCCTGCCGAGATCATCAAGAGCGGTACACCGGTCAGCGGAATCAATCCCGTAACACCACCGACATTGAAGAAAATATGAATCGCAATATACGAAGCCACACCAATCAGAACGATCTTGGCCTTTTCACTGTTTGTCTTCTGGGCATAGCGGATCAGCCGGAAGATAATGATGCAGTAAGGGATAAACATGGCCATAAAGCCGACAAAACCGAGTTCTTCGACGATGGTTGCCAGAATAAAGTCCGTGTTGGCAGCCGGGAAACGCGTGTATTTACGTACAGAGTTCCCGTAGCCAAGGCCAAACCATCCGCCGGTCGCAAACGCTACCAGACCGTTTATTAACTGATATCCTGTATCGTATTGGTCAATAAACGGGTTTACCGCAGACAGGAAACGGTTGATCTGGTATTCCTGCAGAGGCAGATGATAGATCATATTCTCTCCCAGAGGAGAAAGAATATAGATGGCAAAAACCAGACCGATAAGGAATACGGTAAGACCAAAACGCTGTATACCCCGCATCTGCGGATGCGAAGGAATCTCCAGACAGATAAACGCGATCATCAGCATAACCGCCATGGATCCGAAGTCACCCTGCAATACAAAGACAATAAACAAGTAAGAACACACAAAGATCAGCGGACGTTTCCACATATCACTGTCTTTCTTGAAACGTCGTTTGACATCTCCGGTATACGCAGCCATGATCAGGATGATCATGATCTTGGCAAACTCGGAAGGCTGGATGGAAACGTCCACACTTGAGATAGGGACGCGGATCCATGCCTTAGCACCGTTAACAGCCGGGAAAAACAGACACAGGATCAGTAATAACCCGATACCTAATGCCCAGCTGGCAAACGAAGAACTCCGCATAAAGTCAAAATTGAAAAAGCTCGCAAGAAAATACATCGAAGCGTATCCGCCCATGAGGAAGATGATCTGTTTGGCAATCGTGAAAGGAAGATAGATCTGGTTGGCGACAGAGAGTCCCATGGAGGCGCTTCCGATCATCAGTAATCCGAATATACTCAGCCAGAGTATACTGTAGTGGATCCAGGGATCGGCACCGTACGGAAGTAAAAACATCTTCCGGAAGGTCAGACGATCTTTTTTCTTATCTGTGTTGATCTGTGTTGTAGTCATCGCTTAGATTGTAGCATACTCTCTCAGATTTGACTTTATACGCTTTACTTTTAATCTTAATTCTCATACAATATCCACGAGGTAAATTCATGTTAATCAACAACGAAACGATAATCAAAGACAATGATCCAAGGATCCGTGAGAAATCGCAGCCTGTTCCCCTGCCCTTAAGTCAGGAAGATGAAACATTACTGCGTGAATTATATCAATACGTCGAGAATTCCACGAAACCCGAAATCGCCGAGAAGGAGAATCTGCGTCCGGCAGTGGGTATCAGCGCCATTCAGGTGGGTGTGCCCAAACAGCTGACCGCAGTAATCGTACGTCTTTCCGGTGATGATGACGAAGAAGAAATTGTTTACCGGTATATGCTGGCAAACCCGAAGATCGTCTCCTCTTCCGTACAGAAAGCATATCTGGAATCAGGAGAAGGATGTTTATCCGTGGAAGAAGACCATGACGGTTATGTCGTCCGCAGCGCCAGAGTTACCGTACAGGGTTTTGATCTGGTTACCGGGCAGGATATTACTATCCGGGCCAGAGGTTATCTGGCAATTGTCCTTCAGCATGAACTGGATCATTTTAAAGGAATACTGTTCTACGACCACATTAATCCGGAAGATCCGTATCCGGAAGTTCCAAATAGTATCGTCATTTAGTTTTCACATGATTTTACTCATGTTATAATGCATACAGATAAGCATTATCCCTGAAAAGAGAGGTTTTATAATTACGATGAAAGAAACGATGTCCCCGATGATGTCCGGACGTTCGAATCGAAATTCACGTTTTAACGATTTTGATTTTGAGACAAACGCGATCAACCGGCGTACGGACACTCTGGTCTATGCCTTGGGAGGTTTGGGAGAAATAGGTAAAAACATGTACTGCTTTGAACATGATGATGAGATCATCATCGTGGACTGCGGTGTGTTGTTTCCGGAAGACGATCTTCTGGGAATCGATTATGTAATTCCGGATTTCTCCTATCTGATCAAGAACCAGGCCAAGATCAAAGCCCTGATCATTACTCACGGTCACGAAGATCATATCGGTGCCATACCCTTTCTGTTGAAAGCGATTCGCCTGAAACAGATCCACGCACCACGCTTTGCCAAAGCATTAATTGAAAAGAAACTGGATGAACATCATCTCTCCCGTTCATGCAAGATCGTTGAAATAGACAGTGAAAGCAGGATCGCTACCGATCACTTCACGGTAGGTTTCTTTAATACTGTACATTCCATTCCGGATTCTCTCGGTGTACTGGTCAATACCCCGAACGGAAGAGTCATCGAGACCGGAGACTTCCGCTTTGACATGACACCGATCGGTGTAAACAGTGATTACCAGAAGATGGCTTATTTAGGACAGATCGGGATTACCCTTCTGATGAGTGATTCCACCAACTCCGGGATCGAAGGCTCTTCCATTTCGGAGAAGATAGTCGCTTCGGCGATCCTGGACCAGATGCGCAGAACACCGGGCAGACTGCTGGTTTCCACGTTTGCGTCCAACGTGCTGCGTCTGAACCAGATCCTGGAGGCAGCAGTATTGTGCAATCGGAAGATTGCCGTATTCGGCCGTTCCATGGAGAATGTCGTAGATATCGGCAGACGTCTTGGTGTTATTACCATTCCGGAAGAAAGTTTCATCAGCGGGAACGAGCTGAATACCCTGCCTCTGAACCGGATCTGTATCGTTTGTACGGGAAGCCAGGGGGAACCGATGGCTGCGTTAAGCAGGATTGCCAACGGTACCCACAGATTCCTGAAGATCATTCCCGGAGATACCGTATTATTCTCTTCCAATCCGATTCCCGGCAACGGCGTATCGGTAAGCGCAGTCATCAACCAGCTGACCAGGGTCGGGGCGAATGTCGTAACAAACTCACCTCTGACCTCCTTCCATACGACAGGTCACGCGCCTGTGGAAGAACAGAAACTGATGCTTAACCTGGTAAAGCCGAAATACTTCATGCCTGTACACGGTGAGTATAAGATGCTTGTGCAGCATTCTGCCACAGCCCAGGAAACCGGGGTAAAGAAAGATCATTGTCTGATCTGCAGTAACGGTGATATCGTGGTCATGCGTAACGAAGAGTGCTTCATCGCAAATGAGCGTATTGAGGCAGATGCCATTTACGTGGATGGAAACGATGCGTCCGGATTATCCACATCTGTGATCAAAGATCGTCAGATCCTGGCCGGGAACGGGCTTGTGGCAGTCATTGTCACGATTGACTCCCGGTACAACAAGATCCTCTGCCGTCCGAATATCGTATCCCGCGGGTTTGTCTATATCAAAGATTCACAGACCTTGCTGAAGGAAGCGGAAATGGTCGTCTACGATGCTCTGAAGAGAAAGATGATGCAGAGAACAACCTTCGGTGAACTGAAGAATTGTATACGTACTTCTCTTGAGCCGTTCCTCTTCCAGAGGACAAACCGGAACCCGATCGTTATACCGGTCATCCTTAATCAAAAAGCTGCGATTGCCGAGATCCAGGCAAAAGCAGCTGAAAAGAACCGTAGTTTCTAAGCCCTGAGTAATCAGGGTTTTTATGTATCCGAATAATACATAAAAACTGCCGGTTAAATCGTGTTAATCGAAAATATCCAGCAGCCTTTATCTAGTAACCATAAATAATTTTTGAAACTTGATTATAATTTTTAATTTGGAGAGACTTTGTAAGTCACTATAAAGTGAGCACTCTTTCCTCTATTCTTTCCACCATTTTCAGTTACATATACGTCAAATGATACTTCAAAACCGTTTGTAAGATCATCTTCTGTTACCTTGTGATATGCCGTGCCAGCACCAACATCTGGCGTATCATCAGATTCAGTAATCTTTGTTGTGAAAGTAATAGTTTCACCAACAGTTATGCTTCTCTGTTTTGATATGTTTTCACCATTTATCTGATATTCATAACTCCATTCATCCCCGATATTAACATCGTTTTCCCTGTGATGTGTGGCATAGATATTCATCAGTTTTTTTGTTCCATCAACAGTAACATCAAATGATTCTGATACTCCATTGTAAGAGGATACTGTAATGGTTGTTGTACCACTACCTATAGCTCTGATATTCCCTTCTCCATCAACTGTAGCTACTGAGGTATCGCTTGAATTCCAAGTAAGTCTTGTATCCTCAGCATTAGCCGGATAAATTGTTGTGCTTACTTTTTCTGTTTCACCAAGTATTAGATTCGTTTTCACTTCTCCCAGTTTAATGCCCTCTATTCTAATTGGCTCCGGAACAACCACGTGGATTGTTTCTGATTTTATACTGCCATCGGCTGATGTAGCATATACATCTGTTTCACCGCCATCAACGCCAGATATTTCGAAATACAAATTTGTGGTCATTGAACTTTTTGTATATTTAATAGTTGCAATATCAGGATTGTCACTTATAAACACTACATTTTCAGGTGTAAAGTCTTTGCTAGATTTTACCTTTACTTGTAAATAACCCGGAGATTTAGTTTCTCCGACTTTTACAGTAACCTCTTGGTCTTTAGTAAACTTAAGGCTCTTTATATTACCAGTTGAGTTTCCTGAACTTGAACTACCACTAGAAAAAACAAATAATAAATATACAATCCACGCTACCGCGATAATTGCTATTCTAGCTATCTTATTAAGTTTCTGATTTCTTAACATCAGGATAGTTAGAGGAATTGGAAAAGCAATAATCCACCCAATAACCCAAAGCCATGTTTTTCTTTTTTTCTGCGGAGCATTGCTATTATTGAATTCGCCAACAGTTCTTGTTACTGATTGTTGATCCTCTATAGGAGAATTATTTTTTACCTTTTTTTGTACACATCCACAATAAGGACAAACAAGTGCATCATCTTCAATTTTGCTGTTACAATTTCTACATATTTTCATAAATCATACCTTCCTTAATTAGACTAGATTTCTATTCTTTGTACTGGTTTCAATCCCTGAGTTTTCTTGAAATTCATGTTACAGTCAAATGACTCAATAGTATCAGATGGATCAATAGTATCAAAATCAATTCCCTCCAATTGATCCCTTTGAATAAGTACTGATAATACTGTGTTATCATTACTAACACCTGAATCATCAGATACTGTATCTACTGCATGAATAAGTACTTTATTCACCGGAAGCAACGCAAATGTCTCTCTTGCTACTCTCAATACACAACTACAAATATAATCCTGTGCAATATCATAATGCATTGTTTTAGTCATTAGTTTTGAAGATAATTTCCCATTTTGTGTCAGAAATAAAACGTGGTTTGGAACAACTTTAGAAGTTTTAGCATGAAATTCCACTTCCAGAATATCCGGTAAATCAGTACCTATATCAAAATCACTTCCAAAATCTAAAATCTCATCAAAAGGATGCATTTCTGACATTACATAAAAATAACTATCAATGTCACCACTTAAAACTTGAATTGCCAGTTTTTTTAAGTTTACCCAATCATTATACATCTGAAGATCTTTCTCTTGTGCTTCCAACACTGCATCAGATAGTCTTTGATTCCTTTTTTTATTTACCGTTGGAATAAACTTGCCAAATATACTTGGTTTCTCATTATCTAAAGCATTTCGTGCTTCTCTTTCAAATGGACCTTGAGACATGAGACTAAAAGGCTCCGGTTTGTCTTTTATTGCAGCCCAATCTATCGGATCACTGCACTCATCATGAATGGAACGTATTTGATCAATCAGTTCATTATAATCATCAACCATTTCACAATTCTGAGCATACTCTGCATCTTTCTGTTGCTGTAAATTAATTGCTTCCTGAGTATCAACAGTAATAGAATCATAACGATGCTGCCTTCCAGAAGCTCTTGATTTTTTACCTTTTGAGGTGCTCACATATGAAAGACCTGTTCCTGGAATTCCGGCTGAAGTTGTTCTTCTTCCACTTGTATGAATTGTATGATGCAATCCTCTTGTTCCAAATGAAACACTTGCGCCTGATTTTCCAAAGTTGACTTTCACACCTTTACTTATCTTTACACTTCGCCGAAAACGCACTCCCATATTTATTACCTCCTTGAACCAATATGTGTTTTGATTAGCATTGTCTTACTTCATCCTCTTTTTATGTGTTATGTATATATACATATATATTCCACTCATAATATGCTTTATGGATTACATCTCCCACATGGCTCATATCCTTGTTCAATCAATTCTTCACGTGTGTTAATACTATACGCCAAATTCTTCTTTTTTGTTTCTTCAACAGAAGGACAAGAGAGATCATGAAACCTTAGTGTATTTGTGTTTATAGCATATGTTATTTCTAGATTATTAATATTTTCTGTAATGATCAATGACCTGTCCGAGATATCCTGTTCTTGATCTGTAATCATAATAAGCAAAGGTTCTGTTTTCTCTGGTGCTTGAGTATTATATGAACTGTCAATTTGGCTGTCTCCAGTTCTATAATCGATTATCACACCTGGTTGAATATTGTAGAGATACTTGAAAAAACAAATTCCTTCCCCTTCATCTTCAACAGAATATGCTTCCAAAAATACTCCTGAAGCAATAAGATCATCTCCTTCAAATATTGGTGTTGATCGATACAAAACATGATTGCCTGTGGCTAAGATATATCCTAATACTGCATTCTCCAGCGGTAACATACTCACAATATTCAGATATCTAGTTCCAGTGATAAGATTCCGAGGCTCTGCATTTGCGCCTGCAAGTTGATAACCTATAAGATGACATCTGTTATATAGATATCTATCTTCAATTAAACTATCATATCTTACTGTATGCCACCCAGAAGGCTTAACTTCACCAATCGGTCCACGCTCTTCCTTAGGCAAAGTTTCTAAACTAATTAATCCAATTGCAGGTCCACATCGTCCTAGATCATCAAGACTGCTATAATGTATCCCTTTAATTTCTTGTTTTTCCCAATCAGTAAACAAAGGTTTATCATCGTTTAAGGTTATATATGACTCATCTGTATACTCTGGGATATGATCAACAAACGATTCAATATCATAATTGTCAATTATGCTATCCGATTCCAATGTATTATCTGTTTTTGTTGTTGAAGTCGGATCTTGCAAAACTATTACTACAGATTGAGGAATGATAAAATCATGCGACAGTATTATCGACAACAATAGCAAAGAACAAAATGACCCTATAATAATCTTCATTGCCAATCTTGTCCGCACTTTATTACCTCACTTTGCTTTATTGACTATACATATAGCTATAAAAGTATTTTTTATGATTACAGATAATCATAATTCACTAAAAATCTTTTTAATATGTGTATGATTAATCACAATTACAATTCATGAAAGTTGATGTTTATTTACTGTCAGTTCAATGATTTACTAATATTACGGCTGGCGATTTACATTGTTATATTTATTATATACCTATTTCATTTCTTCAAATTTGTAAAAAACAATTTCTATACCTATATCATAGTGATCTCACTAACAAAAAAACTGACAAGCTAAAATGTTTTTATTCAAAAAAAATATATATCTTTGACATCAATACGCACTAAAACCATCTTTCGATGGTTTTAGTGTGTTTATATATAGCATTATTTTTGAATTTGCTATTTATAGCCTTTTCTGTTCCGCAATATCTTTTACTTCAATATCCGGATGATGATACTGATCTCTGCCCTCTTTTCCAAAGGCAGGGAATGTCTTTAGATAGACTGCTTTCTGCGGACACCAGTGATAACAGCCGAAACAATAACCGCAGTTACTTCCGAATACAGGTCCGGAATCTTCCAGGGTGATGTTATTCATCGGACAGATCTCTGCGCACAGACCACAGTGTATGCAGGAATCACTTACGCTCCATTGCCCAAATCCGGTCTTACCAAACATATTCCGGCGGTCATCCACGGTATTCATGTTGGGATTACCACCGTGATAACTTCCGATCATACGCTTGTTTATGTTTTCTGCCGTCCGCTGCACTTCGCTGTTTTCATAGAACAGACGCTCGTCGTTTTCCTCCTGGTTGCTTGGCAGACAGTTTCCCGGCATACTCACTTTACGGCCGTAGGAAAGATGTCTGTTGCAGCGTTTTAGGAAATTATTAAAGTCATCGATTGACACCCCTCCCCGTTCATTGCAGGTACCTACCGCAAAAATATAGGCATCTTCCGGAATCTCCATCTGCTCGATTGCCGCAAGAACCGGCCACGGGGCTTCCGCACCGTATAACGGGAAAACAAATCCGCATACCTTCTCTGCCCTGGGATAATCCTTGTCTCCGTGTAAGATTCCAACGATCGGATAAAGAACGGTCTCACCATTCAGCTGATTCGCAAGTCGTCTGGCAAAGGATAGTGAATTTCCTGTACCGGAATACCAGTAGATTACATTTTCCATACATAAAACCTCCAGGTACATTTTATAAAACATTTATGTAAAAAGAAAAGGTCATCCCGGAGGATGACCGAATTTCTTTAGAGAATATCGATGTATTTTGTTTCTTCTTCCTGTTTCTTCGCTTCCGACGGGAAGTCAATCGTCAGGATACCATTGGTGAAGGATGCGTGGATATCACTTTCCTTGATTGCGTCACCGACATAGAATGTACGGCTGCAGGAACCACTGTAACGTTCCTTACGGAGGATATTCCCCTTCGCGTCTTTCTCTTCATTGGATTCATTGTGTTCAGCACTGATTGTCAGATTGCCGTTGAAAATTGAAATCTTGATATCTTCTTTCTGATAACCCGGCAGATCGATGTCAAGCAGGTATTTACCATCCTTTTCACGGATATCCGTCTTCATTAAAGCAGTATTTCTTGTGTTGAAGCTCGGGAACATGTCGTCAAACAAATCATCAAACAGATAACTATTTCTTCTAGCTGGTACGTATTTCATTTTTGTTACCTCCTGTTATTTTTTTCTATGTAGGCTTTTCTGCTTACACCTATTATTGTACTCATAGTTTTAGCACTGTCAATACCTAAGTGCTAATATTTTTTTGTTCAATCTACCTAAATTCTGTAAAACATAAAAATAATGGCTTTGTTAAGCCATTATTTGTGTTAGCACATAACTGGATAATTTGCTAAATCAGACCAGATTTTCGAATAACCTGTAGAATTTTTTACGTGGTGTGCGAGGTTTTTCCAGCGCCTGTTCAATCGGCAGCGAGGTAATGACATTATCAATGATCCCTACGCAGTGTCCGCCGATTCCTTCCATCAGAAGATCTACTGCCTTTTCACCCATACGGCTGGCAAGCATTCTGTCTGTCGGAGAAGGACTTCCGCCTCTCTGGATATGGCCAAGTACTGTCGCTCTGCCGCTGAAGCCGGTATTCTGGGATACTTTCTTTGCGAGTGCTTCGACATCACAGATCTTCTCCGTAACAATGATGATCGCATGATTCTTCTTCGCTGCCGCATCCAGATAATGCAGTCTTTCCATGACTTCCACTTCATCGTATCCGGTTTCCGGCGAAATGACCATCTCTGCACCGCAGCAGATTCCTGTATATACAGCCAGATCTCCGCAGCGGTTTCCCATAACCTCAACGATCGATGCACGGTGATGAGAACTGGAAGTATCTCTCAGTTTATCCACGTTCTCTACGCATGTACGTAAAGCTGTGTCAAAACCGATCGTGAAATCTGTTCCGGGGATATCGTTGTCGATCGTACCCGGAAGACCGATACAGTTGATTCCCATCTTTGTCAGTTCCAGGGCTCCGCGATATGATCCGTCACCGCCGATTACCACAAGTGCTTCAATTCCTTCCCTGTTCAGGTTGTCCACACACTTCAGACGGACATCTTCATTCTTAAACTCAGGAAGTCTTGCGGATCCGAGGAATGTTCCTCCGCGTGCCAGAATATCTGAAACTGAAGTTTTCTTCAGGGTTTCAAAGTTACCTTCCAGAAGTCCCTTGTATCCGTCATGAATACCAACCATTTCAATACCGTTGTTTAACGCTACTCTTGTGACGGCACGGATAGCCGCGTTCATTCCCGGCGCATCTCCTCCGGATGTCAGTATACCGATTTTTCTAACCATGGTCCTAATCCTCCAGTTAAATATCTACTACTATATTATCACTTTTATTACGCATGTCTGCGGTTTTTACCGCTGAGATATACAGGTTCTGACAGTACGGATATCCTCTCCAGGATCCGCATGGCCAGAAGCTTATTTTCACCGTTTCCGGTAACCGAATACTGGTTAAGCAGTGAATTGTGATCCGCATTGCTGGTAAACCAGGTGACTTTGTGATCCTGCATACGATGGTCAAGAATACCTAACAGTAAATTCAGGATATGCGCAGATACTTCTTCGGCACCGATATCGTCAAAGACCACAAAATCCGCGTATTTCAGCCGTTCTGTCTCTGTCTGATACTCTTTGGAATACTGGGTTGCCCGGATCCTTTCCGCAAACTGCGGGCAATGGACAAACGCGGTTGTCTTTCCGCTGCCGGCTGCCTCGTTGGCTGCGCAGGCGGCCAGATACGTCTTCCCTGTCCCCATCGGTCCGTAGAGAAATACCCCGCGGTCATTGCGGTAATTCCCAAGTACTTTCTTCAACACATTAAGATACGTCTGGTCTTCACTACGGTAGTCAATCCCCGCAAAACTGACCGTACGCAGAGAATCGCTGAGATCACACACCAGATACTGTGCCAGGTGTTTTTCTGTTTCTTCTTTACGCAGAGTATATTGGCACGGGAAAAGATCGGTATTTAACACACCGTCATACTGCAGTACCTCCCGGTAACCTTTTTGTTTCTGCCGGCATTGCGACAAGCCTGTACAATGTTCGCACAATTTCCGGTTATCCCACCAGCGCTGAATCTGGGAAGGATGAAGATCGAGCTCTTTCAGATCGACCTGAAGCAGCTTCAGTTCCCGTACCAGATCCGGCTGGTTCTTCAGTTCCCGGATCAGTTCCTCTCTTTTATCCGCTTCCTGCGGTATTCTGATTTCTGGCAGTATCATGATTTCTTCAGACCTTTCATCAGATGTTCAATATCTTCGGCAGACGTATCTGTACCGTCTGCAGTCGTGTCTTTCTCCCCTGTCATATAGTCCGGCAGGATATCCTGTTTCTTCGGATAGGTGTTTCCTGATTTCTTCCTGGTTTCCGCAAATGCCTGTTCTCTGGTCTTCACACCATCTCTTGCCCATTCTCCCGCAACCATTTCCACGAATGTACGTACCAGACGGTTCTGGCTCTTTTTCAGGATATATTCGATCATGATATTGATCACTTCCGGAGGGAATTTCATTTCTACAGATAACTGTTCCAGAATTCTGCGGTCACTCAGGGATACCGGAGAACCGTTCTGTTTCGCCTGCAGGAAAGATACCGGGGGAAGATCATAGGGATCTCCGGCATTGGTGATATCCGGCTGTGCTTTCTGGGCCAGGAGACTCAGTTTCTTATCGTCAAACGTCATCGTCTCAATATTCACAGCCTTACTGACCAGAATACGCATACGGTCAGCAGATAGACCGTGTACAGTCGCAAGCTTTCCGATCAGGCGAAGATTCTCCTGTGTACGCAGTTCCGCCGGGAATACAAGAATACTTGTGGATGAGATAAACTTATCGTAATCAAAATTGATCGTCTGGTCATCATCCGCAAAATTGTATCTCGGAGATACATTCCGGTACTCCACATCCAGATCATATTCCGCCTTGGGAATCCCCTGGACAAGTTTACGGGTAATCTCCTTGTAGGTATTGACAGGAATATGTGCCTGCCTCAGTTTGGTCAAAGTAACTTCCATCTGTTTTCTTTCCAGATGGTGGGTAAGGATCGACATGAACGTCTTATTGTTTATGAACGACTCAGGATTCATCGGCATGTTCAGCACATACACATAGACATTCCGGTTTTCCTGTTCCTGCACATAGGTTTTCACCAGCATGTACTCTTCCAGACGTATTCTCGCCCTTTCCAGAACATCGATTGACAGATTCATCAGCGCGCATAAGCGGTTATGACTTTCCTGACTGTGCTGGTTCAGTCCTTCACTGTACATCGTCATATACAAAGAGACCGCGTCTGTACCGATCAGCGGCTGATATAACGAATACAGTGAAACGATCCTCTCGTCACTGAGGAAGTTTCCGCATTCAATACGATAGATATCTTTCCCTTTTAATTCCATATTCAGTTTATCTTAGCCAGCCAGAGATCAATCTCCTGCCTGAGTTCTTCCTGTGTACCGTTATTATAAAAGACCTGATCTGCTTCGGCAATCTGCTTTTGTACGTCTGCCTGGGCATCCAGTCGTTTTACCGCTTCTTCTGCCGTATAATTCCGGTATTCGATACAGCGGGCAATCGCGATCCTGCGGTCACAGGTGATCACCACCACCTGGTCAAACAGATCTTCCCAATGTACTTCGTAGAGTAAAGGTATCTCTGCGAAAACCAGCGGCTGTTCCTCATGTTCCGCAAAGAATTCAAAGAGTTTTCTTTTCACATAAGGATGGACGATACTATTCAGGATCAGACGGTTTTCATCATTCCCGAAGATGACGGAAGCCAGGGCCTTGCGGTTGATCGTATGATCTTCATTCAGAATCTCTCTGCCAAAACGGCGGATCACTTCCGTATATCCTTCTTCCTCAGGATCCAGACATTTTCTGGATACTTCATCCGCGTCAAATACCGGATAGTTTAATTCTCTCAGGTAACTGACAGCCGTGGATTTCCCGGAAGCCATCGTCCCCGTAACTGCGATCTTCTTCATGATTTCTGACATACCGGGCAGTAATAACTGCTCCGCCCTCCGATCCATTTCACTTTGATTTCACTGCCGCACCGGGCACAGGTTTTCTGTCCGTGGACAAGACATTCGTTCTGGAATCTTCCGGTCACCCCGAGACTGCTTGTATATGAGCGTATGGTGGTACCTCCGGCAGCGATTGCGGCTGCCAGGATGATTCGTGTGTTCTTTACGATATCTTCCCTGTTCTTCCGGGTCAGACGTGCACAGGAGCGTCCCGGACGTATACCGGAAGCGGATAGGATCTCATCCGCATAGATATTCCCGATGCCTGCCACAAGTGACTGTTCCAGAAGAACACTCTTGATGGGTGCTTTCCTGCCTTTACAGTATTCTTTCAGGTATTCCGGGTTATATCTGTCATCGAATGGTTCCGGTCCGAGATCATGAAAGTGTTCCAGATCGGTATCCATGGGCAGGATCTCCATCCGTCCGAATTTCCTCGTGTCATGGTAACGCAGCTGCCGGTGATTCTTCAGCTGAAAGATCACATGCGTATGCTTTTCCACAGGTTCTGTATCTTGTTTGATGTAGAACTTTCCTTCCATACGCAGATGACACACCAGCAATACATCATCCATGTAAAACAGAAGATACTTCCCCCTGCGTTCAAAACGCCGGAAACTCTGTCCGGTCAGCACATGACAAAAGGTGTCCGGATCACCGATGATCGTCTTGGGATAGCGGATGATCACGCCCAGGATCTCTTCATCTTTGATCTGTTTTTCCAGTGTGCGTACAACGGTTTCTACTTCAGGAAGTTCCGGCATTATTTGGCCTCGTACCAGTCATTTCCTACGGAGCATTCCACTGTCAGTGGTACGGTCAGATCCATCGCGTGGGTCATCCCCTCCGTGATCAGCTCCTTCATCTGTTCTATTTCATCCTGCGGCACATCAAAAATCAGTTCATCGTGCACCTGCAGGATCATCTTTGATTTAACACCGGCTGCTTTCATCATCCGATCAATGTGGATCATGGCGATCTTGATCAAGTCTGCCGCAGATCCCTGTATCGGCGCGTTCATGGCTGCTCTCTTGCCGAATTCCCGTACCATACGGTTCTTATCATGAATCTCCGGAATCTCTCTTCTGCGGCCGCAGATCGTTGTCACATAGCCGTCCCTGTCACAATCACTGACCAGTTTATCCATATAGGAACGTATATTGGGATAACTCTTATAATAGGAATCAATGAACTGGTTTGCCTCATAGCGGGAAATACCCAGCTGTTCCGCAAGGCCGAAATCACTGATACCGTAGACGATACCGAAGTTGACAGTCTTAGCCCTTCTGCGCAGTTCCGGTGTCACTCCGTCATGTGTTACACCGAAGACATCCATCGCAGTCTTATCGTGAATATCGATACCCTGACGGAAGGCATCAATCAGCCCCTGTTCCTCTGCCATATGCGCCAGGATTCGCAATTCGATCTGATGATAGTCCGAAGAAATCAGTACATTTCCTTCCGAAGGTTTAAACGCCTTACGGATGATCTTTCCCTGTTCATCACGGACACTGATATTCTGCAGGTTCGGCTCACTGGAAGATAGTCTTCCGGTCTGTGTTGCGCTCTGGTTATAGATGGTGTGGATCTTACCATCTTTGCGGATATACTTCTGCAGGCCTTCTGCGTACGTACTGACGATCTTCTGCAGTTTGCGGTAAACAAGCAGTTCATCAATGATCGGATTGAATCCCGCAAGTTTTTCCAGTACATCTGCCGAAGTGCTGCGTTTCTTTCCGCTGGGAAGTCCCAGATCATCATACAGAACTTCTGCCAGTTGTTTAGGCGAATTGATGTTAAACTCTCTCCCCGCTTCCTTGTATATGGCAGCCTGCAGCCTGTCCAGTTCTTTCTGCATCTCCGCAGAAATCCCCTCCAGGACATTCACATCACAGCGCACACCTTCGGTCTCCATATTACAGAGAATAAATGTCAGCGGGAATTCGATATCTCTATACAGAGAAGTCATTCCCAGGTCTTGAATAACACCCTGTGTTTCCTTGTACAGTTTCAGGATATTATCCGCGTTCTCACAGGCATAGGTTTTCTGTTCTTCCGGATCGGGTAATTTGGGACGGCTTGGTTTCCCGTAGACATCGTCATACTTCAGAGATGTTGAGAGACCAAAGCGTTCCATGATCTTTTCCGTACTGGTCAGTGTTGAGTCTGCCAGAGATGCCATTAACATCGTATCTTCCCCGAAAGCGATACGCAGACCGCAGTTATCCAGAAGATGAAGATTACGTTTGATGTCATAACCGATCTTCTTCGGCTGATCTGCCTTCAGGTATGCGAGAAGATCCGTATCCTGTAAAGCATCTTCTATCGTCAGATATACATGATGATTCTCTGTACTGAGGGCGATACCATACACTTCCGCATCCAGATAGAACTGGTTTGAGGCATCCAGATATACCGCAGATTCCTGTGTAAAGATTTCTGCGGGACATTTGTCTACGATCTGTGCAGACTGTGTCTCTGCGGCTTGTTCGGTGGTGTTCTGGTTGAGATATTCAGCATATTTGGAAGACAGGCTCTTCATTCCCAGCGCATCCAGAAAATGAATCAGATCTTTATAATCCGGCGCAAACATACAATCTTCCGGAGTGATGTCGATATCCACATCACGACGGATGGTTGCCAGTGTCTTACTCAGGCGTGCCATTTCCTTTCCGGACTGGATCTTCTTTCCCAGCGCGCCTTTGATGTTATCCGCATTCTCCAGGACATGTTCCACATCACCATATTCCGATAACAGTTTCAGTGCTGTCTTCTCACCGATTCCGGCAATACCGGGAATGTTGTCACTGTGGTCACCCATCAGACCTTTCATATCAATGATCTGCGCAGGTGTAATACCCATGGTTTCTTTCAGAGAGGTTTCATTCATCTCATCCATCTCTGTAATGCCTTTTTTCATTAGCATTACAGTTGTAGAATCGTCAATCAGCTGTAATAAATCATGATCACTGGTCAGAATGATCGTATTATACTCTGTAGCATTGCGGGACATCGTTCCGATCAGGTCATCTGCCTCGATATCCGTCATCTCCACCCACTTGATGTGATAGCCGTCCAGATAGTCACGGACCATACCAAACTGCGGCACAAGATCATCCGGAGCCGGTTTCCGGCCGCCTTTATACTCCGGGTATAAATCATGCCGGAACGTATGCTTGCCCGCGTCAAAAGCTACCAGCATCGCGTCCGGCTGCACCAGTTCAATGGCCTTCTGCATCATTGTCGCAAAGCCGAATACAGCGTTTGTGGGCAGCCCGGCAGGACTGGTCATCCGTCCCCCGTAAGCTGTCGCGTAATATGCCCTGAATAACATTGAGTTTCCGTCAACGAGTAATAGTTTTTTCATAAAGCCTCCGGAATAATTATAGCATTATTGTATCGTACAAAAGGAAAAAGGTGGATTACTCCACCCTTTCCTATGTAGTGATTTGTTCGGCTAATCAGCCGTTGTAGAATACATCGTAGTCATCAGCAAAGATACAGGACTGCGGGAACAGCTTGAATCCTGTTTCCGGATAACCAGCTTCGATCTTATCGTAGCAGCCTACCCAGTTGTTGTACTGATATTCGGAAATGTAGTACAGCTTATCCTGCAGTGCGTAATAAACCTTGTCGATCTTTTCCTGTGTCTGGTCATACAGCGCATCAATCATCAGATCATGGAGTTCCTGATCCTTACCGCCGTATACAGCACCCGTAGGAAGACGTGTAATATCACAGATCATATAGAAACCATTCATCAGGAATCCATTCGGGCTCATTGCGTATCCGCAGACTTCCCATTCGTTCTGCACAGCTGCGAAACGCGCATCAAGATATTGTACCTCATCCATGACATTGATTTCAAAGTCGATACCAACTTCTGCCAGGCATGCCTGAATAACGATATTTGCTTCTGAATTCTGGTTTGTAATAAAGCGGAGTTTGACCTGACCAGGTTCATATCCTGCTTCCTTCAGGTATTCTTTCGCTTTCTCAACATCATGTTCCGGATGATTGCCGGGTTTTTCCCATTCAGTGTTATAACCTACAAGACCGTCATAACCAAATGTAGGCATACCTGCGCCGGTACCCTTTGTGGAAGCCAGAGCAATTGCTTCGTAGTCCAGAGCAGCGGCTACACAGCGGCGGAGAGCGATATTGTTTTCAAAGATTGAGCCAGGTGCGCAGTTCAGCGTCAGCATAACAGGCCAGGAGCATGGATACTTCAGGACTTTGACTTTACCGCTGTTGATGAAATCTTCTGCTGTAGATGCGTTAATGTCATATACCTGAATTGTGTTGGTTTCCAGAGCGGTCTGAATCTGCTGCTGTTCAAGAATAACATCATAGCGGACAACATCTACATTTGCTTTCAGATGTCCCGGAAGACGTTCCTGGTCACCCCAGTAGTTATATGTCTGCATAAATGTTGCTGTAGCGCCGGATTTGAAGTCTATGCAATGATACAGACCTGTACCGACAGGATCACTTCTGAATCTTTCCGGATTCTTCTCATATTCTGCCTGGCTGATGCCGTAGATTGAACCTGTAGCATTCGCAAGGAATCCCGGATAATACGGCAGTTTCAGGGTCAGCTGGCCTGTGTATTCACCGGTTGCCTTGAAACCTGTCAGGTTAGCCATGGTTCTATTTTCAATATACTTGTTATAGAACCATTCAAGATCTGCGGCTGTAATATGGTTTCCTTCATGATCATAAATGTTGTCATAGATTTCCCAGTCAACAGTTACGTCATCCTCTTCCACACTCCACTCTTTAACCAGAATACCAATTTCCTGAGGTTCACCGACAGCTGTAGTCCACATGTTCTCCATATAAACGGAACTGATACGTCTGCCTTCAATACCATTGACGAAGAACGGATCCAGAGTCTCGAATGTCATCGCGCCGGAAGCGACCATTGTCTTCTTGTCAGAATCCGGACCCATGGTTACATTACCCTTCTTGGAACCCTTCGGGGCAGGAAGAGTAGATGTAGGCATGTTTTTCAGAGTCGCGATCGCATCTTCTGCAGGTGCAGCTTCCTGTGTCTGTTCAGGTTCTTTTGTTTCAGACGCTGCGGATGGTGCGGGAGTACTGCCTCCGTTGCCTGAACATCCTGCCAGCAAGCCTGCCGCCAGAAGTCCTGCAAGTACCTTTCTAAGAGATTTCTTCATTTGTTTTCTTTTCCTCCTTAAATGAACTCTCCATGTTCCTAAAGCTTTAATATCTGACCCGGCATATCTTCATCATGTTTTTCTGCCGAATCTGCCCTTTCCTGAACACCGAAGTACATCGCCTTTTGATCATCTTCATACGATGGCCAGTATACCAGTCCTTCTCCATTTGGATTACGATGTTTCAGGAAGTTAAGCCAATAGGTAAACATATCTTTCTGTAATCTTGTATATTCAGGATCATCTTTTATTTCAGGGTGAAGCATACTGTAGTGGCCTAACATGATCTGCGCACCGAGAGTATGGAAAGCACCCATGGGATCTTTATCCCAGTCGTTCCTGTAGAGATACATTTTTCCTTGATAACCGGACGTAAGATACGTATCCAGCATCTGTATTGTTGGATAACCGTACAGATAACGGCTCATTTTCCAGATTAGTTCTTTCCCGTTATCCTGCGGATCCTGCCAGCAATCTCCCAGCTTTTGGAGGACATAGTCCGTATTCAGACCGAAGAATTTTGCGAATACTTCCCTGGTAAACTTCGGGGTCATATGATATGGAGTACTGAATTCATCACGGTTATAACCTGCCATAATCGACACATCGGATGCTTTTCCGGTGCGTATGATCTCCAGTGCATCATCACCTTCAAAGGCAATGCCGTCAAACACTGGGCCGAAATCATGCAAACCGGGTCTTCCGAACGCCTTGTTCATATGTCTGATCAGTTCCTGCCACGGAGCCGTAAGCAGGTATTCTTTCAGTTCTTCTTTCGGCATGTGGAAATAGTCTGTAAACTTTGAGACAATTGTCCTCGCTGTATGAAGATCACGTATGCACTGTACAGCTCCGCTTTCCAGATATGCCTGGGAGAATAATCCTTTTGCCTGTTTGGAAACCAGCAGGGATCCTGTCATCTTCGCGCCGGCAGATTCACCCATGACTGTGATCTTCTGCGGATCACCGCCAAAGAAAGCGATATTCTCATGTGTCCATTCCAGGGCTTTTACGATATCCAGGAAGCCTGCATTCCCGGACTGGATATATTCCGGTCCCAGGATCTCATCCAGCTGAAGAAACCCGAATACAGATAAACGGTAGTTCATCGTCACAACAATGATTCCATGATTTGTAAGCATGGATACATCCGCAAACATGTCGTGGTTGCCAAACTGGAAAGCACCACCATGAATATGAAACAAAACCGGATAGTTTCCATCGGTATTCTCAGGTGTATAAACGTTCAGATACAGACAGTCTTCACCGCATTCTTCTGCCTTGACTCTTCCTCCGGGTTGTATATTCTGAGGGGCAGAATTGCCGAAACGATCACATGCCCGGATACCTTCAAAGGGTTCAGGATCCTGTGGAGGAAGAAAACGAAGACTTCCCTGCGGTGCTTTGGCATAAGGTATTCCCTTATAACTGATGTAACCGTTTTCATTGATTCCTGCAATTTTACCGTATGCTGTATTGATCACCTTATTCATAACTTTATCTTCCTGCAAAGAAATCCTATCATCGGGTAATTTTCTTGAACAATGCTTATTCCATATAGATGTATAACAGTTTCGTTATAGTAAAGAGTCAAAAAACCGCATAATTATGCGGTTCTGTGAGCGCTATATTCTAGCCATGTATATCAATTCTGTTATAATTCAGCAGTTTTCTCGGCATATTCCTTAAAATGATCAATGAAATATTGTGCCATTTCCTCGGATGTTTTTGATATTTCACGATTTCTGTTTACTTTCAGGTATATTATTCTCCTGTATTTTGGATCATCCAGCGATCTCGCAATCAGGTGGTTGCGAAGATGTGGACGAATCGGCCATGTATACTCAGGAAGTAAACAAACCCCATTGGTTTCCACGATTCTTTCCATCATGATCCGGGGTGATTCCACAATTAAAAGATTCTTCGGCTGAAAATTGAACTTATCAAACATTGCGTACATATTGTCACGGAGATTTTTACCTTTCTCCAAGGTAATCAGGGAATACGGATTCAGATCCTGTAGAGAGATTTGTTCTTTCGCATGAAGCGGGTGTGTTTTCATCATGACCGCAATATATCTTTCTGTGAGGAGTTTTATGGCATGACGATCTTTTGTTTCATTGACATCGGAATAGATCATGAGATCCCAGTCAATATCTCCCTTATTTAAACTATATTGTACTTTAAATGGTTTATGAGTTTCCACAAACGGTTCTAGTATTCCAGGAAACAATGCTGCAGCAGCACATAACGCAAACATTACAACATCTTCTTTATCTTTATCATTTTTGATCAGATCTTCATTCATTCTTGACAGTTCACCGAAAACCGTTTTCCCGTACCGGTATACGATTTCTCCCGCACTGTTCAGCTTAATTCTGTTTCTTCCGGTTCGTTCAAAAAGACGATATCCAAGATCGTCTTCAAGAGATTTCATCGAACGAGATAAAGATGGCTGAGATAAATGAAGTTCTTCTGCAGCCTTGGTAATATTCTGCAATTCAGCAACTTTCAGAAAATACTCTAATTCTGTCAATTTGATCATGATGTTATATGTATTATTCTGTCTCCTGTACTACAGCTCTGTCTTCTGTCATGGTTTCCAGAGTTTTCAGGTTTTCATACATGATGGAGAGATAATCTTTACCCAGTTCTTCTTCATTTTTGGTCAGACTGGAAAGATTACTCATCTCTACACGTTTCAGATTCAGTTCATCTTCCAGCTGATAGAACAAGGCAATCATATCCGGTGTCATATTCGGCTCATAGACGATGTACTTCACATGGTCATCGATGATCCTCTGCTTGATGATTTCCAGCTGTGCCTTATTCGGCAGTACACCGTATTTGGATAAAATTACCGGATAAACCTCAAAACCATAGGTTTTCTGCCAGTTACCAAAGCTGGCAGTCATGGTCACAAACCGGATCTGTTTATTCTCTTTTGTATTAGATGTCGCCAGGGACTGGAACTGCGCATCCAGGTTGATCAGTTCAGTTTCCAGTTTCTTGTAGTTTTCTTTGAATAAAGCCTGGTTATCCGGGAAGTATTCAATCAGCCAGTCACGGATATTCTTGGCCATACTTAACATGGCAATCGGATCGATCCATAAATATAGATCTTTGGTATCCACATCGATATGGTCAAACACTTCCCCTTTGTAGTACGTAGATTCAATATAAGTAACCGTATCCCCTACCGTTACCGGTGTATAACGGTTAAAGTCATAAACCGCATTCAGCACAGACAAGTCAATCTGACTGGAGATGATACTGTTGAATTTCGAATTATACATACTGAGATACGGTTCCATCTGACCGATATGAATAAACACGGCAGAATTCTCCAGTATCTCCTCATAGTTGGATTTCAGTGTCGCTCTCTGTACGACAACGTTCTCCTGAATCGGCATCAGATATTCATCCGTACCCATGATTCTTTCCGCAAGAAAACCGATCGGATATACGGTATAGGCAATCTGCGTCTTCGCCGAAGCACACCCGGTAAACAGGTTTACAGAGAGAAATAAAACAAGAATATGTACCAGCAGTTTTTTCATCTGCAGATATTATAGCATAGTTACCGGAAGACTAATCGAACATCCATCCTTCTTTACGAAAACTTATATAACTGTTCTGTGAGATGATCAGGTGATCCAGCACCTTGATCTTCATCAGGTTTCCTGCTTCGATGATTTCCTGTGTAAGAAGAAGATCTTCCTGACTGGGCTGGACATTCCCGCTGGGGTGGTTATGCGCAAGCATGACAGCAGCTGCGCCATACTGTAATGCTGTACGGAAGATATCCCGGGCAGAGACCAGACTGGCATCTCCGGTGCCCTTAAACAGGGTTTCTGTGCCTAAGACATGATGCGCATTGTCCAGAAATACCGCAATCATCTCTTCCTGCAGATGATGTCCGATCGTCAGTCTAAGCCACTTGATCAGCGCTTCCGGATGTGAGATCACATCTTCATCAAATACTTCTTCCCTGGCACATCTGCGGGCAATCTCAAAACAGGCGGAAATCTCCAGGGCTTTTACCTTTGAAATTCCCCGGATCTGCATCATCTCCTGCAAGGTCATATACGGGATTCCTTTCAGACCTCCTGCCGCCTGTAACAAACGATCCGCGGTATCCAGAGAAGAAGATCCGTTGATTCCTGTACGGATCAGTAAAGCTAATAGTTCCCGTGAAGATAGACTATCTATACCGAAATGTACGGCTTTCTCCCGGGGTTGTTCAAGATTCGGTAATTCCTTCATCAGAGCCATAAAAAAACATACTCCCTTCAATCATAATATTGTCCGGAATATGTCTTTTCCCCGTACTATTGGATTCCTTCAGGATTTTTCAGTGTAAAGTTCCAGGAATCTTCGCACATCTTCCCGATATCGTATTCTGCCTGCCAGTGCAGCAGTTCTTTCGCTTTTGCGGTATCTGCGTAACATGTCGCAATATCCCCGGGACGTCTGTCCATGATCTTATACGGGAGTTCATGTCCGCAGGCTTTCTCATACGCATGCAGCACTTCAAGTACACTGTATCCTCTGCCTGTACCCAGGTTGATCTTTTCTGCGCCATGGTGTTTCATCGCGTAATCCAGAGCACAGATATGTCCCTTGGCCAGATCCACCACATGGATGTAATCACGCACTCCGGTACCGTCCACCGTCGGATAATCATTTCCCCAGACCCGCAGATATTCCAGCTGTCCGTTGGCAACTCTGGCAATATAGGGCACCAGATTGTTCGGAATACCGTTGGGGACTTCCCCGATCAAGCCGGATTCATGCGCTCCGATAGGATTGAAATATCTCAGCAGTAATACACTCCACTCTTCATCCGAATGACATACATCTTCAAGGATCATCTCATTCATCAGTTTCGTTGTCCCGTAAGGATTTGTTGTATGTACATCGAAGTCTTCACGGATCGGTACACTGACCGGATCTCCGTATACTGTAGCACTGGAAGAGAATACGATCGTCTTGACCCCTGCTTCTTTCATCGCCTGATATAGATTCAGGGAACCGGAGATATTATTTTCATAATAGGTCAGAGGAATCTGAACAGATTCACCGACTGCCTTATATCCGGCAAAATGAATGACTGCTTCAATCGGATTCTCCGCGAAGATCTTACGCAGACCTTCCTTATCCAGAAGATCTGTCTGGTAAAACTTCGTTCTCTTTCCTGTAATTGTCTCTATACGATCCAGAACCGCAATACTGGAGTTATACAGGTTATCCATGATCACTACTTCATGTCCCGCATTTAAAAGCTCCACACATGTATGGGAACCAATATACCCGGTTCCTCCGGTAACTAAAATCATTGCCATCGTCTTTCTCCTTTATCTGAACAATCTGGAAATATCATTCCAGGTCACAAATACCATAATACTGATCAGGATGATCCAGCATACACCCATGATCGCAGCTTTTACTTTCTGATTCAGCGGCTTCCCGATAACTTTCTCCGCCAGGACAAGAACGACCTGACCGCCATCCAATACCGGCAGAGGCAGAAGATTCATGATTCCGACATTCAGCGATAGTTCAGCCATCAGGAACATAAAACTGAGGAATCCCAGAGAAGCGTATTCTGCTGTAGCGTTGTAAATACCGACAGGTCCAGCCAGCTGATTCAAACCCTTACCGCGGATCAGCTGACGCAATGTACGTACCAGCAGACCGGCAATGGATGTCATCTCCTCCGCCCCGTATCTCCAGCAATTCAGCAGATTTACCTCTTCTACTTCAAGATCCGGTCCAATGATACCGATCATGTATGAATCTCTTTCTTCGTTGTATTCCGGTGTAACAGGAATAGTTACATTCTGTCCGTTTCTCTCTACGACATAGATCAGTTCCTGATCCGCGTATTGCGCCAGAAACATCTGCATATCCGTGAAATCCTTAGGTTTTACGGAAGTCCCGTCATCCAGAGAAATGGACACCACCAGGTCACCACTTTCAAAGCCTGCCCGTTCTGCCGGAGTATTCTCCATGACAGATTCTATATACGGTTTCGGAGATCTCCCATACGCACCCACGGAAAGATAGATCATGGAGAAGATCACCCAGGCAAGCATGAAATTCATGAATACACCAGCCAGCATGACAATGATCCGCTTCCATGGCTTGATATCATTGATTCTGCGGCCTTCCGGCACAACAACATCCGGGTATACCTCATCTCCCTCTGTTTCACCAGCCATGGCCACAAATCCACCGATAGGAATCGCATGGATGCTGTAAAGCGTTTCCTTCCCCTGTTTCTTAAATAGTGTCGGACCCATACCAAAAGCGTATTCATAGCAGTAGACACCAAACATCTTCGCTGTAAGCAGATGTCCTGCCTCATGAATACAGATAATCACAGATAATAAAATCAGAAAATAAATAATCGTCATTTTATACCTTCAATAATGATTCAGCGTAATCTCTGGCTTCCCGGTCACTTTCAATCAGATCTTCCAACGTCTGAATCTGACGGTATGCGCAGTGATCCAATGTCTCACGGATAATATCCTCGATGCGCAGGAAACCGATCTTTTCCTGACGGAATGCCAGATTCGCGACTTCGTTGGCACCGTTGAGAACAGCCGGAAGACTTCCTCCCTTTTTCGCGACTGTATAGGTCAGAGGAATCAGCGGGAAACGTTCTTCATCCATGGCAGCGAAATGCAGTGTGCCTGCCTTGGCAAGATCCAGAGATCCCTGCAGATTGATATTCAGGCGATCCGGATAAGTTAACGCATACTGGATCGGCAGACGCATATCCGGAACACCCATCTGGGCAAGTACAGCACCATCGATGAATTCCACCATGGAGTGAATGATACTCTCTTCATGAAGAATACTCTCAATTCTGGCATACGGTACCGCAAATAACCAATGTGCTTCCATGATCTCAAATCCTTTATTCATCATGGTTGCGCTGTCAATTGTGATCTTGGCACCCATGGACCAGTTCGGATGAGCCAGAGCATCTCTTACTGTCACCTGATCAAGCTGACGTCTGGATAACTTACGGAACGCTCCGCCGGACGCGGTGATGATCAGTTTCCTGACTTCTTCCGGCTTACTTCCCTGTAAACATTGGAAGATAGCGGAGTGTTCGCTGTCGATCGGATATAAACGCACGTGATTCTCAATCAACGCGCGGTTGATCAGTTCACCGCCGACAACCAGTGTTTCCTTATTCGCCAGAGCTACATCATGTCCGGATTCAATCGCTCTGAGAGTTGGTTCAAGTCCGGCAAAGCCAACAAGCGCATTCACAAAGACATCGTAGTTTATCTCTGTGACGATCTTATTCATGCCTTCCTTGCCGTAAACAAAATGAATATGCGGATATTCACCCTGCAGTAATTTCGCATCCTCTGCCTTCTCTACACAGACCATAGGTACAGGATGATCCCGCAGGATCGTTCGTGCCGCGTTAATGTTTCTGCCTACCCCAAAAGCTTCCAAAGAAAACCGATCCGGATGCTGGGAAATCACATCAATTGTCTGTAAGCCGATCGAACCACTTGCACCGAGTAATACCAGTCGTTTCATTACAATCCAAACCCCCAAAGTATCATCATTCCGTTAAATACAAAGAAACAGAACAAAAGACTGTCAATACGGTCCAGGATTCCTCCATGACCCGGAATCAGTGAACCGAAATCCTTAATGCCGAATCTGCGTTTCACGGAAGAGAAAGCCAGATCACCAATCTCCGCAATTGCCGGCAATACCAGGCTTCCCGCAATGATCAGTGACTTCGGCAGAAACGGACAAGTAAGAGAACCGAATACCAGGGAAACGATCAATCCGGAAAAATAACCTCCGACAGCTCCTTCCCAGGTCTTATTCGGAGAGATCCGCGGAATCATCTTATGTTTACCTGTAAAGACACCAAAGAAATACGCACCGGTATCACAGATAAAACATGCCAGTCCTACATAGAGTATGCCAAGACCGTTCATCCCGGCGTGATAATAACGTATGACTGCCTGCCAGCCAAGAGAAACAATCAGAATCAGCAGGAATGAATAAACCACATGATCAATCTGAAACTCTTCATGTACAAGCATGATGACAAACAAAAATACCAGTAACCCTGCCGCCACTGCCGCAAACCAGTATACGGGAGTATACGCAATCAGTTCGATCCATAACGTAAAAAGAATTGTCAGATACCAGTGCGGTTTCTGATCAAACAATGAAGCAATCTCATATGCCGCAAGAACAGAGATCAATGCCACAACGATATCTGCCCATATACCGCCAATGATGACCAGAGGTATGATGACCGCAGCCAAGATAAGTCCTGCACAGGTTTTGATCAACATTCCCTTACTCATTCGTGACACCTCCAAATCGCCTGTCCCTGTTGTTGTACTCCTCCAGACAACGTTTCAGAACATCCGGGGTAAACTCAGGCCAGCTCTCCTTGACAAAGCATAATTCGGCATAGGCGATTTGCCATAGCAGATAATTGGAGATACGCTGTTCACCGCTGGTACGGATCAGATAATCTACAGGCGGGACGTCTTTGGTCATCAGGTATTGTTCGAAGGTTTGTTCATCAAGATCGAGGGATGCCTTTCCGGAAGCTACGTCTTTGGCATATTGCTGAGCCGCCAGGAGGATTTCTCTGTGCGAACCGTAATTCATACAGATATTCAGGCTGAGACCGGTATTCGTTTTGGATTCGTCAATCGCTTCCTGAAGTACGGCAGCGGTAGCTCTGGGGAGATCATCCATCTCGCCAAAGATACGGATACGGAATCCGCGGTCCAGGAATTCTTTCATGTATTTCTCAAAGAAGTAGGCAGGAAGCTTCATCAGATAACTGACTTCATCTTTGGAACGTTTCCAGTTTTCCGTGGAAAAAGCATAGATCGTCAGATACTTCACGCCCAGTTCATTTGCGGCGATTGCGATGGTACGTACATTATCCGCACCGGCAAGATGCCCGGCAGAACGAGGAAGACCCTGAGCTTTTGCCCAGCGTCCGTTTCCATCCATAATAATTGCCAAATGTTCACACGGTTTCATGGGATACCTCAAACTTTATATATTATACACTGAAATCAGTCATTCATACTATCCCCGCGATTTGCATCAAAGGAATAGAACGGACGGCGCAGTTGAAGATATACTTCACGGCGGGCAGGAAGCTGATCCGCAATGATCTGCACAGGACCATTGGAGATTTGTCCTTTTAGTAACCAACGGTCATCGTATCTTTCTGTCTCAAGGATCCGGCAGGGTTCTCCCTGATCACAAATACGCAGGTCTTCCGGCCGTACGGCAGCGATTCTTTCACCGGATATCTGTTTGCCGAAGAATACATCCCCTTCCCGAAGATGCCAGGTATTGATTTCAATATTTCCGAGAAACTTCGCTGTGAAAAAATTCCGGGGTTCTTCGTATAATTTCTGCGGTGTATCACAGGATACCATTCTGCCCTGGTTAAGAAGTAAGATCCTGTCGGCGATATTCATTGCTTCGGTCTGGTCATGGGTGATCATCACCATAGTCATCTTGAGATCTTCCTGCAGGCGCAGCAGTTCATCCTTAAGTTCGTCCTTCAGACGTTTATCCAGATTACTGAACGGTTCATCCAGAAGCATGATCTCCGGTTTGCGTACGATGGCGCGGGCAATCCCTGCACGTTGTTTCTCTCCGGAAGATAACGACTCGGGATAACGTTCCAGGAGATGTTCAATGTGAAGGAGTTTTGCGGTTTCTCTGCACATGGCATCAATTTCTGCTTTTGTATACCCGATCTTCTTCAGCCCGTAGGTGATATTATCTTTCACCCTGGTATGCGGGAATAACGCCGCATCCGGAAAGATCATCGCTGTTTTCCGTTCAGCCGAAGACAACGTGCGCAGTTCTTTTCCGTGGATCAGGATGGACCCCTCGTATTCTCCGTTCAGTCCTGCCAGAGCACGAAGAAAAGTGGTCTTTCCGGCTCCGGAAGGACCGATGATCACAAACTTCTCTCCTTCTCCGATCTCCAGAGAGAGATCGTTCAAGGCAAGGAAGTCATTAAATTTTACCGTCAGGTTTTTAACGATAATCATGCGGGATATTTACGTAAAACAATGATACGGATGTATCATTGTTTGTGTTTTAGACTTTCAATACTTCTTCACTCTTCTTGGCAGCCAGTTCATCAATCTGTTTGATGTAACCGTCAGTTAATTTCTGAACCTCTTTCTCCGCGTCTTTCTGTACATCTTCATCCATGGTTTCATCTTTCTTAATGGATGTGTTGGCATCTCTGCGGATATTCCGGATCTGTACTTTGGCTTCTTCCGCCATCTTACCGACCTTCTTTGTCATTTCCTTACGTGTTTCTCCGGTAAGCGCAGGAATTGTCATACGGATCACCTGGCCGTCACTCTGCGGTGCGATACCGAGATCTGCCGCATGGCAGGCTCTTTCAATATCCTTAAGACTGGAAGGATCATACGGCTTGATCACCAGTGTACGTCCTTCAACGACGGAAATACCGGCAATCTGGTTCAGCGGTGTCGGAGAACCGTAATAGTTAACTTCGATTCTGTCCAGCATATGCGGGTTAGCCATGCCGGTTCTGATTGTTGTCAGGTCGTCTTTGAAATGAGCAATTGCTTTTTCCATTCTTTCCTTACTTGTATCGACGATGGGATAGGTCATATTCTTTCCTCCTTTACTTGATTACCGTACCGGTAACCTCACCTTTCACTGCTTTCAGTATATTTCCGGGTTCATTCATATTGAACACCAGGATCTCGATCTTGTTGTCCATGCACATACTTGTTGCGGTACTGTCCATGACCTGAAGATTTTTATTCAGAAGATCCATATAAGTCAGATTATCGAATCTTACCGCATTGGGATCTTTCTTAGGATCTGCGGAATATACACCGTCTACACCGTTCTTCGCCATCAGGATCACATCCGCACGGATCTCCGAAGCTCTTAACGCAGCAGTTGTATCGGTGGAGAAATACGGACTTCCCGTACCGCCGCCGAAGATGACAACTCTGCCCTTTTCCAGATGTCTAACAGCTCTGCGCTGGATGAACGGTTCTGCTACCTTCGGCATCTCAATTGCCGTCATCACACGTGTCTGTACACCGATTCCTTCCAGATATGTCTGGATTGCCAGAGCATTGATCACCGTAGCCAGCATTCCCATAGAATCTGCTGTTACACGATCCGCACCCATTTCATTCAGTGTCTTTCCCCGGATGAAGTTTCCTCCTCCGACAACGATTGCGACTTCTACACCAAGTTCCTGTACTTCCTTGATTTCCGCAGCCAAAGCTTTTAAAACCTCAGGATCGAAGTTTTTATTATTTCCTGATAATGCTTCACCGCTGAGTTTAAGCAAAACACGCTTATACATAATCGGTACCTACTTTCATTGTTTTTATTATAGCATTACAGATAAAACTTATATCGATGAAAATCGAAATATTATATGATTTAACTGATGAAGAACTACGGTGTTATCGATATCGGATCAAATACGATCGTACTGCTTATCTATTCCGCTGAAAAGAAGCTCAAGATCCTTTACCATGAATCTCAGCCTGTACATCTGATTCAGTATGTACAGAACGGACATATGCAGGAAGAAGGCATTCTGCGTGCCTGCGAAGTGCTTTCGCATTACCGCGAAGTATGCACATCCTACATTCTTGAGGACCTGCAGGCATTTATTACAGAGCCCTGGCGGAATATAGACAATGCGGAAGATATGTTAAGACGTTTCCGGAATCATGTGCCGGTGACGGCGTTAAGCGGCCGTGAAGAAGCTGAATTGGATTATCAGGGATCTCTGCTGGACTGCGCGGATATTCTTTCCGGCAATGCCTGCGATATCGGCGGCGGCAGTACGGAATTCATCTGTTTCCGTAATCACCGGATCCTGGAAGCAGTCAGTATCCCCTACGGATGTGTACGTCTGTCTGTATTGCCTGTTGCGGAATCCTTTACCGATCCGATCGTACAGAAAACCTTGCATGAGTATCCGGGATTGACACAGGAACCATCCGATACATTGGTCGGGATCGGTGGTACCTGCAGAGCTGCAGGAAAGATGGCTGAAGTAGTATACGGCACTAAACAGACGCATTCTCTCAAGGATCTGGAGAGGATATATACACTTCTTCAGAACCAGGATCCGGAAATGACCGCAGTGATGAAAAATACAGTCTCTGCCGGAAGACAAAGCGTCTTCCTGCCGGGATTGAACATGTTGCTGTCAGTAATGCATGCCTATCATGCACAGTATCTCAGGGTATCCAAAGGCTGTGTAAGGGAAGGATTCCTTTTGAAGTATATGCTGCCGGGCAAAGAGCAGCGGTAAATAAAAAAAAAGCTGCCGTTTATGGCAGCCTAAAACAGCATATACAAGATCGTTCCTGCCAAAGCAGTACCGAAGATGATTTTGATCGGTCCTACTTTGTATCTCCGTATCAGCAGAAGAGATACCGCAAACAATCCGATTTCAATGTATCGCGGAGTAACTTCCGGGATTTCTTTTAATACACTTGTCCCGAAAAAAGCCAGAAGTAAAATTGTCAGTCCCGCACCTGCGATCATCGCCACAACAGCCGGCCGTAATTCTCCCAGTACACTTTTGACAACGCCCAGATTTCTGTATTTTGTATAGAAATATGCCAGCGTAAGTACAATGATCAGCGAAGGTGTAATACATCCGATCGTACAGATAATCGCTCCGGGAAGACCAGCCATTTTCTGTCCGACAAAAGTAGCGCTGTTGACTGCGATTGGTCCCGGAGTCATTTCCGCAATGGTTGTCAGATCCGCGTATTCAGCCATCGTCAGCCAGTGTTTTCCTTCAACGACCAGATTCTGGATCAAAGGCATGGCGGCATATCCGCCTCCAAAAGCAAATAATCCAATCTGGAAATAAACCAGAAAGAGTTCCAGATATATCATGACTTCACCTCTTTCTTGTTCTTCAACGACAACGCAAGACCAAGTACGATGAAAATCAGAACGATTGTGACAGCGCTGACCTTAAAGATCCAGGAAGCGATAAAAGCCGCAAACATCAGCAGAATATTCAGTATATTCCCGGATTTAAACACATTTTCCGCCAGATCAATCACTACATCCACAATGATTGCCGCAACACCCGCACGCATGACACGAAGCGCGGTCTGCACAATCAGATTCGTTGAGAATGCATCGTAGATCATACATACAACGCTGATGATCACGATTGGCGGAATCACAGTTGCCAGTGTGGCTAGTAACGCCCCTTTCAGCCCGGCAATCCGGTAACCGAAAATAATCGCACTGTTCACTGCCAGAGCACCGGGAGAGGATTGCGCAATAGCTGTCATATCCAGCACTTCATCATCGGTGATCCAATGCAACTCATCACAGAATTTCTTTCTCATCATACCGATGATGACAAAGCCTCCTCCAAAAGTAAAAGCAGATATTGCCATCATGGAGAAAAAAAGCTTAGTCATAGAAATATCAGTTCTTTGTTCTTCCATGTATATATTCCTCATCATTTATTATGTCATATTTTCCATGGTGAAAAAATCTTTTGTTCCTATCTTTGTTTGACTGAGTATATAAAAATCCGGTTCAGATGAGAACCGGATTCTTCGGTTAAGAATTAACGAGCCATTGCGGCAACTTCTGCAGCGAAGTCGTCTGCTTTCTTTTCAACGTGTCGGTTGAGCAGCAGCCGATCCGCCACGTCCTGATGGGCCTCCTCCACGGACCAGGGGTGCCCGGCCGTGGTGAAGGGGATATCAGGCACATCGAAGCAGGTGAATATCCGTACGACCCCCGGTACCTTCATGGCTTCGGAGATGTCCACGGATTTCACAAACCCGTGGGCGATGGTGGAGCGCACCACACGGATGAGCAGGGCGCTCCGATCGCATAGATCGTCCGTATATTTGGCACGCCCGGTCACCTTATCGAACGCGTCCACG
>JAFRMA010000088.1 GCA_017430925.1 Solobacterium sp.
AACCGGCCAAATCAAATGATGGTGGTTGTCGATGCAGATGCAGAAGAAGAAATAGGATTATATACTGCTGCTGGGTTTGGCAAGTTGGAAGGCCAGAACAGTATTACTGCTTATATCAAATAGAAGCACTATAAATTCCAGTTTCCCGTTCTCATAGGATACCTGTCCTTGTAGTTTAGTCCCGACTTGAATGCCTGGCTTAGAGTTGCAGTAGCCTGGAATGACCCTCATTGGATAACGATCGTTCATTATTCAACCTCCAGTTATTATCTGTAAATTGGATTAACAAAGTATAAAACAGTATAAATGTAAGTTAATAATATAATAGCAACAGTATATCTATCTAACTAATAAATTAATGATTTCACATTTGATGAAAGAGAATAACAGAAATCAATAAATACTATGGTTTATGATGGGTTATTTCGAAGAAGATGAAGAATCGGATTACAACGGTATTACTATTATTTGTTAAATTTGAGATTAGAAGATCTGAAAATCTCTACAGCATCACCGTTCATCATTAACGAAGTGTTTCATCGAACCGGATCCTTCCTCCTACAGAATGACAGGATAACAAGAAATATGACTTGAAAATGAAAGCCATGCCTGATGTACAGACACGGCTTATTCTGTTTATCAACTCGGTGTGTATTAGTTATCTGCCCGGTTATATCCGTTTTTCATGTGTGTGCTGGCATCGTGGAGAACTCTGTTCAGGGTATTGATCGTCTCTTTTCTGGCCATGGCGCAGAGTTTCTCGTTCGCTTCGTTCATCAAGGTGAAGTCATTCGCTTCGATCATCTTCTTGTCATACTCATTGATGAGCTGATGACCCTGGTTGGCAATCGCACTCTGATAACGTTCCACAAGCTGAATGCAGGTCGCGTAATTCGGATCAACCAGGGCACCAATCAGACGGCTTCCCCAGTAGAAGTTTTCTGTGGAAGTATCTGTACTGACATCGCTGATGTACTTAGGCATCTTCTCTACCTGGGCATACACAGGCAGTGCCGCGTTAAACGCATTGGAACCGAAACAGATCCACTCAATACCCTTCAGAGGCTCAGGCATATACGGACGAATCTGCAGGATGGCCATAACGCCGGTGCGGTTGATACCGATGGAACGATACATCGCTCCCTTGTAGGTATCTGCGCTTGTGTACGGATTGTACAGAGTTCCCTGGTAATACGAAGAGAGGATATATTTGACATCTTCTACCGTGATCTTTTTCTCCGGTACGAAAGACCAGGGGATATTGTCACTCTGCGGATGGAAATCAGCGTTTTCACCATCCCAGCGGTAAGTATTCGGGTTGAAGTATCTGCCCATGAACCAGGCACGGGGAGTGTTGTAAATGTGATCGGAATCGGAATGTGATCCAAACGCATAGCGGGGATTGAATGTGCCATCCAGATTCAGATCCAGGAAATTCTTCGCCATGAATTCCTTCATGTCTTTGGAACACAGGTATTCCCTGCCTTCTCCGAAAGCGTCATCGAAGTCAAAACGGTCAATACCGAACTGGTTGGGCATGATCACATACTCTTCGTCCTTGACACGTCTGGCGATCCAGTGATGTCCGCCGATGGTTTCCAGCCACCAGATCTCATCCTGGTCACTGAACGCGATACCATTGGTTTCCGATGTGCCGTACTGTTCCAGCAATGCTCCCAGACGTAATACGCCTTCTCTGGCGCTGCGGATATACGGCAGTACGAGGACGACAAGATCTTCTTCTCCGATACCGCCGGGGATATCCTTATCTCTGCGGGATTTCTTCTCCTGATAACGTACCAGGGGATCTGCGCCGAGTACTCTCGGGTTGGAGGTGATGGTTTCCGTGGCGGTCATGGCTACGTTTAATTCGTTGATTCCGTTGGCAGCCCAGATTCCGTGTTTCAGGTCTACACTTGGCGTGGATGTATAACGCAGAGGATTATCCGGCAATTCAATCTCCAGATGACTGATTATACTCTTGTATTTACGAGGCTGATCCTTCGGATTGACAACGATCAGTTTTTTGACGTCATAGAATCCGTCATCGTTTCTCGCAATCATGGTAGAACCATCGTAAGATGCTTTCTTTCCGACTAAAATGGTTGTACAAGACATAGGTATTCTCCCTTCAAACTCTAAGAATAATACTTATTATAATATATTTTCGGTTCTGCACGGATAGAAGATACGCTTGCTTCGGTGACACGGATACCGTAAGCGCATACAATTCCAGTATTCCTGTAGAAGTGCCAAAATAAGCAGTAAAATGCCAAAAAAAGACTAAATTATTCCCATAATACCCCCCTTTCTCGGGTATAATATTCATACACGGGAGGGACGAATATGAAGAATGCGATCGTTCTTGCGGCAGGTAAAGGCACACGTATGCATTCCGATTCACCAAAGGTACTGCACGAAGTCTGCGGCGAACCGATGGTATCGATTATTCTGGACAAGCTGAAAGATGCCGGTGCAGAGAGAATCGTTACGATCGTCGGTTACCAGCATGAGCTTGTGGAAGAAGCTCTGAAAGGACGCTGTGAATTCGCGTTGCAGGAACCTCAGCTGGGAAGCGGACACGCGGCGATGCAGGCCAGACAGCTGGAAAACGAACAAGGCATCACACTGGTCGTCAACGGAGATGTACCATGTATTGAAGCGAAGACCTACCAGGCATTATACGAAGCCATCGAAGACGCAGATATGGCAGTCCTGACCGTAAAACTGGCGAATCCCGCTGCTTACGGGCGGATCGTCAGAAACGCAGACGGCAATATCGAAAAGATCGTCGAATTCAGGGATTGTAACGAGGAAGAAAAGAAGATCAACGAGATCAATACCGGGATCTATGCCTTCCGCAATGAAGACCTGTTTGCCGGACTGAAGGAACTGAAAAACAACAACGCGCAGAATGAGTATTATATTACCGATCTTGTTGAGATCCTGAAATCTAAAGGGAAGACGGTAAAAGCTGTATTATCTGATGATCCTGAGGAAGTCCAGGGTGTAAACGATAATGTGGAATTAGCCAAGGTCAACGCTTATTCACGCAGGAAGATCAATGAGGGATGGATGCGCCGGGGTGTAACCATGGTTGATCCGGATAACACCTATATCGGTCATAAGGTAACCTTCGGCAGAGATGTCGTCCTGTATCCCAATACGTATCTTTACGGAAATACATCTGTCGGGAATGACACAACGATCACTCCCGGAAGCTATCTGGTCAATGCGGCAGTAGGCAGTCATTGCCTGATTAAAGCCAGTGAGATCATCGACAGTACGATCAAAGATGGTTCCGCAATTGGCCCATATGCACATCTGAACTGCTTCAGGGACAAAGCAGAGTAACAAAAAACAGGGGGAGAGACATATCAATGATTAAGGAAACGATTATATTTGCGTTGACTTCAAGTGTGGCTTTGACAGAGAAGATCTGTAAAGAATTAGATGTACCGATGGGAGAGATCAAGGTTGAGCATTTCGCTGATGGGGAAATTCTGGTAACTCCGATGGAAACTGTGCGCGGAAGATCTGTATTCCTGGTACAGTCCACATGTTCACCGGTAACGGAACACTTAATGGAAGTACTGATCGCAATTGATGCGCTGAAGAGGGCCAGTGCTGCGGAAATCAACGTCATTATCCCGTATTACGGATATGCGCGTCAGGATCGTAAAGCAGCTGCTCACCAGCCGATTACAGCGAAATTGGTCGCAAATCTTCTGCAGGTCGCAGGTGCTCACCGTATTGTGACGATGGACCTCCATGCGGCACAGATCCAGGGATTCTTTGATATCCCGATCGATGACCTGACAGCTACACCGCTTCTGGGACATTATTTCATGAAGAAAGACTTCCCGGAAAATGAATTAGTCGTCGTTTCCCCGGATCATGGCGGAGCCACAAGAGCGCGCAGACTGGCGGAGATCCTGAACTGCCCGATTGCCATCGTTGACAAGAGAAGACCGAGACCCAATGAGGTGGAAGCTCAGAGTATTATCGGTGATGTCAAGAATAAACATGCGATCGTTATTGACGATATCTGTGATACAGCAGGTTCCTTATGCGCAGCTTGTAATATCGTTGCGGAACATGGTGCCAAGGAAGTCTATGCGGCAATCACTCACGGTATCTTCTCCAAGAACGCGGTGGAACTGATTGAACAGTCCGCAATCAAGGAACTGGTTATGGCAGATACGATTCCTCTGAGTCCGGAAAAGAAAGCCAGAACCACCAAGATCGTTGAATTATCCGTAGCGGATATCCTGGCAGAAACCATTGACGCAATACAGAATCATACTTCTGTATCCAAGGTCTATGACCAGTATGAAAGCCGCAAATTACAAGAAAACTAACAGAGAAGGGTATACCCCTTTTCTTTTTGGAGGTACAGAAACATGCGCAGAACATTCCGTTCTTTACTGGAATCAGACAAGAAATTTATCGGTTGTTACATCACCATATCATCCCCGGAGATCATCGAAGTACTGAAATATGCCGGACTGGATTACGTTATCCTGGATCTCGTACATGACGGTCTGACGGTGGCAGATCTCAGACCCATGATCATGGCGGCAGACAGCTGCGGAATGGCGGTCATGGCGAGAGTAGAAGCGGACGACGCATCCACGATCGCAAAAGTCCTGGATCTTGGTGTATCCGCATTACGTATACCCAACGTAGATAACGCGGAGATTGCCCGTACAGCCGTCAGAAACGCATATTACGCCCCGGAAGGGATCCGTGGTGTATGCCCGAATGTCCGCGCAAATCGCTATGCCTGTTATGGCCCTGTCGATACCAAGGCAAAGAATGAAGAACTGGTGATTTCTGCCATCATTGAGAGTGTTCAGGGCGTGGAAAATATCGAGGAGATCCTGGACGTGGAGGGCATTGATACAATCAGTGTCGGGCGTTCTGACTTAGCGAATGCGAAAGGAGTATCCGGGCAGCAGGATCATCCCCTGGTGGAACAGGCAGTACTGGAAGTCGCAGAGATCTGTACACGCAAGGGAAAGAGCTGTTCGGTGACAGTCAATCGTCCCGAAAACGCCGGGAAGTATAAAGAAATCACCGGGATCACGCATTTCATGGTCAGACAGCCGGTAAATATCCTGTATGACGGGTATAGGAATATCGTAGATACGATACGCAGAGAGACAGAATAACAGAGAATATTTATTATTCATAAACAAAAGAAAAGCTGCAGTCTTGTTCTGACTGCAGTTTTTCCGTGATATTTGTTTAGAGGGGTGATTTATTTCTTGAAATGTACAGGCATACCGAAGGCGGAGTTGCCGGCGATATCTGTCGCAAGTACACGAGCCCACTTCATTCCCTTCGGGAAGTCGAAGGAGACTGTCTTTCTGCCGTAAGGAGTTGTGTCTTCCAGAGGAATGACTACGCTCTGAACATTCTCACCGTCGGAGTAAACCAGTTCAGCGTCAATCAGCGGGAATGTCCAGCTGAATGTAGCATCCGCATGTCCATCCTTGAGTTCGGACTCTTCGATGAGGATCTCACCTGTAGAGTAGAAGTGTCTGCCCTGACGAAGAGCATCAACGAGTTCCTGCCAGTTTTCAGAAGAAGGAATGTGGTCGAGCTGTACATAAGTGCAGTTGATCATACCGTACTGTTCCCAGTCTTCTTCACGTTCTTCAACCTTGGTATAGGTATCCAGTTCGCTCATCATATAGATCGGTCTGTCATACCAGTTGTTCAGGTCGTTCCAGACACGGTCTGTACGTCCGGAGAACATGGTCTTGACGGAGTTGTCTGCCGGCAGCATACGTGCGCCGCAGCCGATCCATCTGTCAGAAGTCTGCCAGTTGGTTTCCTTGGAGTCATAAGGCAGACCATCATTAGCCTTTGTATCCGGATGAGGCATCTGGATGAAGCAGTCTTCCAGTTCACACATCTTGATGACATCTGCAGCACTCTTCAGGTGGTAGTAAGTTCTGCCATCCGGTAATTTCTCTGCGAATTCCTGGTCATCATCTCTCCATCTGGAGTACAGCATATGATGAGAAGGCCATACCATGAAGTGATAAGGGATTAACTGTTTTTCTTTGTCCTTACCCATAACCGCGATTTCTTCGCCGGTAACGAGCAGGAAGTCGGGTGTAGATACATATGTAGATTCGAGATTGTAGCGTTCCAGGTCAGCTTTACGGCCTTCCTTGTTGTCGTCATTTCTTCCTTCAGCCCAGAAATCTGCCGGGGAGAAGATATCAAAGCCTACTTCTTTCAGAGCCAGCTCCCAAGGTCTCTGTTTACGGTAGTCACGCGCAAACGCAGCCTGGGAAGCGATATGCATATGGGAACCTAATCTCTGATAACCATTCAGTTTACGGAGATGATCGTGGTTGGTATACTTCATTGCCATATTACGGCAATCGTAGATACCTTCACTGTTGACAACGAGGAAGAAGTTCATTTTCTGGATTGTGCCGGGTTTGGCGTTGTATAACGGCCAGCGGACGTTGAAGTGCTCTTGTTCTTTATTCTGGCGGACACCGATGGCTACGGTCTTCCAGTCTTTGGAGAGGATGTAGTAGTTATAGCCGACAATATTCTCTGTCTGGCCGCCCCAGATGAATCTGTGCGGGTTAGGCATTACCGCTACAGCACCATTCGGCTGCTGCAGTGTCAATACACGGCCTCTGGCATCAACTCTCTGACGGTCACGGTCCGGTCCGCTGTTTGTACGCGGTGCAGGATTTTCGATGACTTCTCTTTTCTTCGGAGTTACATAGTAGAGTTTATCATTCTTGAAGTTGTCCAGTCCTCCGTGATAGAGATAGCAGACACCGTCTTCTTCAGTAGAAGCGACAGCTTCAATACGGATCAGGTTGGAACCTTCAAAGAAGTTTACAGCGAAACCGCCGGAGAACTTACCGCAGGTGAATCCATCCCATGTGACAGTCTGACGATTGCCGGATGTCTCATAGGTGAATGATGTTGTCTTGAAGGAACTGTTGGCTTCTGCCACTTCCTTCTTGCGGCTCATCGGATCATCAGAGTAGGTATCCCACTGGAAATCCAGTTCTTCACCCGGCGCAAGACCTTTTTCTCTCTGGGGATTGATCTTTGTACGTACACCGGTAACGATCTTGAACTGCGGGTGGAGTTTTTCCGCAAGAACTTTCTTCTCGCCGTTTGTCTCGTAGCTCAGTTCAAGGATACAAGGCTTTTCATCATCGATACCGACTACGGCTGTCCAGGCAAGATGATCTTCACCTGTCCATTTGATTGTTTGTGTATTTGCCATGAATATAACCTCCTATTTTAGTATATTAGAATATTATTTCGGGAATGCAGGGAACATGTAGGATGTCCAGAGAATCATCGTGACCAGCTTCAGAATCGCCGGAATAATACCCTGTTTGAACATGGATTTCAGGTCATAACCACCGGATTCCATAACCAGAGGCATGATCGGTGTAGCTGTCGGGAAGAACCAGGCAATCAGAGAAGCGTTCTGGATTGCAAGCATCAGACCCTTGGCGCTGCATCCCAGTACTTCGCAGGTCATGATTGCGATCGGGAAGAACAAGTTTGCTGTAGCACCATTGTTCATGAACTGTGTCAGGATAATGATGATTAAGCAGAACATGAAGTACATAACGAATGTGCTCGGATGATCACCTAACATAGCAGCAATCTTTTCACCAATGAAGCGGCCTGTACCGGTCTGTACGAATGCTTCACTCATGACATACGCGCCGATCAGCAGCATCATCAGGGAGATAGGAATAGCGTCGTGAGACTCTTTAACAGTGTTAACACCGGTGAAGTACATCAATACTGCACATGCGGTTGTGATTTCCCACTGCGCAAGACCAGTCTTGTCGGCAGTAATCAACAGAGCAGTCATGAGAACGAAGATGACAATTGCCAGTTTATCCTGTGTCGGAGTAAGTTCACGGGCAGCCTTTTTCTGTTTCAGGTTCAGACCCTTGATTTCAACGGGAGGCTGTTCCGGAGCCATCTTCAGACCGAAGAATACGAAGTAAGCCAGCATGATCAGGCAGATCGGCAGACGGGCGATAAACGGATCCCAGACACCGAAGGAATCACCGAAGGTGTAACCTGCACTCTCGAGGAAGCCGTTCAGTCTGACGTAAGCGACAGCACCGGATCCCAGAGGAATGGATGTCTGGTCACTGAGCATCAGAGCTGCCAGCGGGAACATAACCTTGGAAGGACTCTTATCAAACTTCTCGCAGACCTCAAGAATCAGAGGATAAACGATAGCCAAACGTGTCAGCGCAGCACCGAGCAGGAAGCCCATGCCGAACAGGATGACCATGAACAGAGCGATACACTTTTCAAAGCTCCCCCCGGATACCTTGTAAAGTACGTTACCGATGTTCTTGATCAGCTTTGTCTTACTGAAGCCTGCCGCAACCATCATCAGACCAGGCATCATGATGACGTTCTGGTCCGCGAACTTGGCTAATGCTGTCTTCGGATCAACGCAGCCCGTCAGAACCAGCAGAATGACGACGAACATCGCGATTCCGCCGAAGCTGTACTTGGTGAATCCCAGCATACCAAGCATGACGAGCCAGATTATAATGTTAGTTAAAATCAAGTTTGTCATTATATTTCTCCTTTCCCTTTATGAATTTGCATAATGACACGCAATTCTTTTTGCACACTAAACGTAACATCAGATGAGAAAGACACAAATCGCAGATATTTATCGATGATAAAAGCGCTTACAAATATACGCACAGGGAATCGGATGTATACGCTATAATACTTCTATGAATATTGATGATATCCGAAAGGCATTCCGTAACCGGGAAGAATCACCGGTCACCCACGCGGTCATGATTCCCTTGATTGAGAAAGAAAACACCCTGTATATCCTGTTTGAAGTACGTAACAGGAATATTTCACAGGGTGGAGAGATCTGTTTCCCGGGAGGAAGGATTGAAACCGGAGAAGACCCTGAAACAGCGTTGATCCGGGAAGTATGCGAAGAACTGCTGGTGCAGGAAGATCAGATCCAGATCCTGGACCCTCTCCCCGGCACATTTACTTCCCGAGGAAGACAAGTCCGGGTATATACCGGTGTGATCCATGATTACCGGGAGACATACGATTCCGGAGAAACAGAAAAGATCCTCCTGTTTAAACTGGAGGATCTGATGAATACAAAACCGGAGATCTATCAGGTACCAATGAAACTGGAGTTTGAGGATACTTTCCCGTTCTCACAGATTCCCCATGGAAGAGAGTATCCGTTCCGTACACGTACAGAATCTTTTTATTTCTATACGCAGGATGGATATACGATCTGGGGACTGACCGGGCGTATCCTGTATGCCTTCTTCAGAATCTGCGGCAGGAATACAGAACGGGAATAATCCTTTCTTACCAGTGATACGTGGTATTACGATCCAGTGTACGGCTGTCTCTTTGCCATGTTTTCGCAAAGTCGGAAAGAAGCATAGACAAGGGATTTAACGGTTCTTCACGCCATGTGAGTATAAGATTTTCAGGTTCTGTCTGTTCCAGCAGGATCGGGATGGTTTTCAATCCATAAATACTCTTACGGAAATGACGCATGGTATTGAAGGTGATTCCGACCGCATCTGAATTCAGGATCAGACTGATCTTGGCATCCATACCTTCACATAAGTAAGCAATTTCCGGTTCAAACCCGTACTCTTTACAGATGGAATAAACTCTTTCAATCTTCCCGTTATTCCGGGCATTGAAGACAAAATGCTGGTCTTTCAGTTCTTCCAGGCGTACAGATTCTCTGGACGCGAAGGGAGAATTATTTTTTACCATCAGGAAAAGACCGGATTGTCTGGCAATACGCACTCCCGGCAGGTCGCCGGCACTGCTTTCCGGCACAACAAAGAAATCCAGATCACTCATCAGGTAATCATCCATGATTGCCTTTTCATCATAGAGTTCGATCCGGATATCCGGATATTGATCCTGAAAATCCGATAATAAGAAGTACAGAGAATCACTGTCCATCATCACACCGATCTTCAGTACGCCGGTTTCTTTGGATGATTCACGTACACGATGTAAAGTCATTTCCTGCATCTGGATGATCTTCCGGGCACAAGTAAGAAAGTATCTTCCGTCCGGGTTCAGTTTCAGGTGTTTCCCTGAACGGTCAAACAGACGTGTACCCAGTTCTTTTTCCAGCTTGGTTATGGATGCGCTGAGGGTAGATTGTGAGACATTCGCTTCTTCTGCCGCAATCGTCATATTCTCGCACTCTGCCAGTTTGACAAAGGCCTTCAGGTTTTCAATCTCCATACAAGAACTCCTTCCTGTCTGTCGAGCGTACAAATTCCACGAAATCTCTTTCTGCCGCAGAGATACGCGCGTCTCTGTAAGTCAGACATACCAGTTTTCCGGACAGGGCGGAATGCATGGGAATCACTACACAGGAATCAAGTCTAGGCGCAAAGGATAACTCATGATTATACGCAAGTCCGATCCAGGCACCGTTATTGATGGCCGCGTACTTGGCGTAATCGGTATCGACAGCCAATGCCACATGCGGGACGACTCCGGTCAATAAACACTGGTTATAACTTTGTTCATAACCTGTCGCTGTATTTGCCCTCAGAAAGACAAAGTCTTCGTTGCGTATATCCGAGAAGTGGATCTGTTCGCTGTGTGCCAGGGGATGGTTCTTGTTCATAATGACATACAAAAGATCCTGAATGTCGACAGGCAGATACTGTTCATTATTCACGTATTGTCTTAACTTCAAAGATAACCCGAAGTGGGCGGTATCTTCATTCTCCCCGGTATACGGGCGCAGCACAAATCCTGTGTTGGGATGTTTCTTGTGGTATTCACTCATCAGGGGGTAGATTTTATCCGTAGAAGTAAACACATTGATAAAGATTTCTTCCTGAGGACGGTAACCGCCCCGGATACTCTCTGTCATATGATTGATGTCATTCATCATTTCAGAAACGTAGGAGTAGAAGATCCTGCCTTGTTCATTCGGGATCAGATACTTATTCCGGCGGATAAACAGGGGACATCCGGCTTCATCTTCCAGGCGTTTCAGGGCTGCACTTACGGCAGGCTGTGTCAGCTGGAACTCCTCCGCTACCCGGGTGATATTCTGATAGTCTACGGCTTTCAGAAAGATCTGTAATGTTCGTGTATCCATAATATGTTCCTATTCTTCGTAGATTGGTGTGTTCTTCAGCGGTAACAGATTCTCTATCGCATACTTGATATGGGTATCCCACATGGTGAAGTCATGGTCATATCCTTCTGCCAGTATGTAATTTACATCATAACCCAATTCTTTCAATAACTGCGCATCTCTTTCAATGCGGGCACGGATAAACTCTTTTTCCCCGCAGATCAGATGAAACTTCGTCAGTTCCGCGCCGCTCTCCTTGAATCTCTTCGCTGTAGTATAGAGATCGTTGGGAGAATTGTCCAGCTGATCTGCCGGTCCGAACGAAGACAGATACAGCGGCATCCGTACCGGGAAATGATCACCGGTAAGTTCATCCTTCAATGTCTGTGTATCCAGGGTCATACCGATCCCGCCGGAGATATCCACGCAGGTGTGGTAAAGATGCGGATTGCGTATAGCCGTACCCAGCGCCACATTCGCCCCCATCGCATAACCCATGATGAAGTTATCCTCCCGCCTCGGGGATGACGCAAACAGTGCCTGTACGACCTTTGGAAGTTCTTCTGACAAGAAGATCTGATAAGACAGCCCGTAACCGGTATCCACACCAAAACTCAGGGATACATCCGGTGTAACGACCATCAGATGATGTTTCTGCACAAAGCGCTCCACGTTGGTGAACCGGGAAGGTCCTGTATCATCTTCACTTCCTCCGTGCATGAGATACAGGGTCTGGAATTTCATCCCTGGACGGTAGGGAAGCGGATTGCCCGGACCTGGTTTGAACTGTATGCGGTCGATCGTTTCCTGATCTTCGTAGAAAGCAAGGAAGTCCGTAGGATAGATGATCGTTGTGTCGACATATTTACCCAGGGCCATACTGCGGAAATTATAACGAAGAATACCCATGATGATTACCTCTCTGAAGTTATTGTACAGGAGAAGTATAAAAATTTTCCAGAGATTATGTGCCAGACAGCCTGTTCCTCAGGACCATACCAGAATCTGAAACCACATCATGCCGGATTGTGATACTCTTAATACAGGAAGGTTATCCATATGAAATTTACAGTCCGGTCAGTCACCATTGTCATGATTTCTGCACTGTTGTTTGTCTTGTGCATCATGGGTTTTCTCTATGCCGGGTTTGGAAGTGATTCCATCACGGTATTTGAGGATGGTCTCCGGTCATTCTTTCATATCAGTATCGGCAATGCGGCCCTCATATACAACACTGCCGCGTTTATCCTTGGAATCCTTTTCGCAAGGAAATATATGGGCTGGGGATCTGTAGTTAACGGCTTCCTGATCGGTATCCTTCTGAATGTTCTGGAGCCGGTATTTCTGCCGTTCTTCACCCTGAGTGATTCTCTTGTTTTCCGGATCTTCCTGCTTGTGTTCGCACTGCTCGCCTGTTCGTCCGGCTGCGGGCTTCTCATTGTGGGAGACGCCGGGATGAACTGTCTTGACGCAATCGTCACCGCAGTATCCGACAGGACTAAGATTCCGTTCCGATACGGCAGGATCCTCGTGGATGCGGGATTGATGTGTACAGGTTACCTTCTTGGCGGAACTGTCGGAATAGGCTCAATCGCTGCCGTCCTCTGTCTTGGACCGATGATTTCCTGGACAGTGAACGTATTCAGAAAAATCGGATTCTGAGAGGGAACAGAAAACAATCGATAAAAGTATCCCTGTTCAGGTATATTAAGAATAGGCAGGTTTATATGACAGTAAAAAACGAAACGATCTGGACACCAAAGTTTGTGCTGGTAATCCTACTGACATTCTTTTCCGGTGCGGCCGGACAGATGACCTATCCGCTTGTCGCGAAGTTCTCGCTGACGCTGAATCCCGATCTTACCCTGGCTTCTACCATTGCCGGGTTAATGTCTCTGATGTCTTTGTTTGTGTGCCCGTTTGCGGGAGTGCTGTCAGATCGTTTCTCACGTAAACGTATCTTACAGATTTCTTCCCTGTGTTACGGGGCAGTACTGATCATGCATGCGTTTGTGAAGGATATTCCGACATTGATCGCGCTGAGATTGCTGGTAGGTGTATTCTTCTCCATAAACAATGTCACGTCTGTAGCGTTCTCTACCGCGTTTATTCCTGCCTCAAGGATCGGTGAAGGCCTTGGTTACGCAGCTCTGGCAAATACCCTGGCTATGGCAGTAGGCCCCGGAATCGGTCTGAAACTGGTGGAGATGTACGGTTATCCTGCAACATTCTATGGGGCCGCAATATCCGCCTTCCTCTGCGCGGTAGTCATTACCCTGTTACCGTACAAAGAACCGGAGAAGAAGACGGAAACCAGGGGCATACACCTGGATCAGTTAATTGCGATGGAGTTCTTCGGGTTTATGATCCTGGCAGCGTTATTCTCCTCCGGAAGCGGTTTAATCAGTACGTATCTGGCTATTATCGGGGAAGAACGGGGAATTACGAACATCGCGCTGTACTTTACCTTGTATTCCGCTTCCATGGTGATACTGCGGCCTTTAACCGGAAGACTGCTGGACAAGAAGGGCGTATATTTCCTGGTGGCTCCTGCGGTCGTCTTTACAGCGCTTGGTATGGCGCAGATCGGTATTGCGCATTCTCTGAATATGGTCCTGATTGCCAGCTTGTTCCTGGCTGTGGGACAAGGTGCCGGTGTACCATCCCTGCAGGCAGATGTTATACGCAAACTGGATAAAAGCAGGACAGGTGTAGCCACATCCACGATCCAGATTGGACAGAATATCGGTAATGCGGTAGCACCTATGCTCGGGTCATTCTTTGTCAAACAATATGGCTATCCGAAAGCATTCAGCGGATTTGGGATGTTGTTAGTGGTCTGCGGATGGCTGATCCTGTATCTCCATTACCGGAAAGAAGTGAGGAGTTAAAATATGTCTGATTATACGATTTCACAGATTTATTCATCCAACAAACGTGCACTGACCCAGATCGATGCTTTATTGATGCAGGAAGGGATTACCCGGGATAAGAACCTGGATTATATCTGTGCCATGTATGACGCAGACTACAAGATCATCGGCACAGGCAGCTGCTTCGGCAATACTCTGCGGTGTTTTGCGGTGAGCTCTGCGCATCAGGGAGAAGGTCTGTTGAATGAGATCATTACCCACCTGATCAACGTGCAGTATGAACGCGGAAACTATCATCTCTTTCTATACACCAAGGTGAAATCAGCGAAGTTCTTCCGGGATCTGGGATTCTATGAGATCGCCCAGGTGGAAGATACACTTGTCTTCATGGAGAATAAGCGTACTGGCTTTACAGATTATTTGGAAGGATTAAAAAGAGAGGGTACTAATCTCTCCGGAAAGCGCGTAGGAGCGCTGGTGATGAACGCGAATCCATTCACCCTCGGACATCAATATCTGGCGGAGAAAGCTTCTGCGGAATGCGATGTGTTACATCTGTTTGTGGTAAGCGAAGATGCCAGTCTTGTGCCTTTTAAAACCCGTTTAGAACTGATTAAAAAGGGTACAGCACACCTCAGAAATATAGTGATTCATGAAAGCGGGCCATATATCATCAGTAATGCGACCTTCCCGAGTTATTTCCTGAAGGACGAAGAAGCAGTAATTAACGGACATGCGCGCCTGGACCTGGCAGTCTTCAAACGTATTGCGGAGGTGCTGGGCATCAATGTACGTTATGTCGGGGAAGAACCAAACAGCCAGGTAACCGGTATATACAACAAGATCATGGCGGAAGAGTTACCCAAGGCAGGAATCGAGTGTGTCATTGTGCCGAGAATCGAATCTGACGGTAAAGCGATCAGTGCTTCGGATGTACGTCAGGCAATCAAGGAAGAAAACTGGGAGAAACTCAAGACCCTGGTGCCGAAGACGACTTATGCCTATTTCACCTCCGAAGAAGCACAAGATGTGATCCGGAAGATCCGGAATACAGACAACGTCATTCACTACTAAATACGGATAACAGAACAACTGCAGGAACATTCCTGCAGTTTTATTTCCGCAGTTAATTGACTGGCGAGTCAATCTCTGTCATACTGATTACAGATTTATTGACTATGCGGTCAATATCACGGAGGCTTTATGTCATTTGAATCATTTGAAAAACTCCCTGGGGAGAAGAAAGACAAGATTCTTTCTGCCGGAATCCGGGAATTCTCGCAAAAGTCATATAACGATGCCGGTACAGACAGAATCACAGAACAATGTCAGATCTCTAAGGGGATCCTTTTCCACTATTTCGGGTCAAAGAAAAAGTTCTATCTTTACTGTCTGGAGAAGTCCATGGAACGACTGACTTCGAATACAGAAACAGTCACCGGAAAAGACTTCTATGAAATTCTGTTTATGGAAATGGACCGGAAGATGAGCCTGTGCATGGAGTACAAGGATGAGATGCACATGGTCAATATGGCATCCCGTGACGCATCCTCGGAGATTGCGGCAGAGAAGGCGGAAATCCTGCAGAACCATGCCCGGAAGATCCATGCGGAATCAGCGCAGACACTCCGGAATGCCATGGCAGCACTCAATCTGAAGAACACGGAGAAAGTAACAGCGGAAGGTCTGCAGCTCTATATCAATGCGATCATGAACAAGTATCTCCTGCAGTACCAGGCTGTCCCGGATCAGTTTTTTGAACAAAGTGAAACGATCAAGGCAGAGATGAAAACGTACATTGACCTGATGTTGTACGGAATATGCAAGGAGGAGTTATGAGAAAAACCGGTATACTCAAAGCGATGAAACTGTGCCGCGACTACGAAAAGATGAATCCGGAACAGAGAAAGAAGCTCCAGACGCAAAGATTACAGGAAATCGTACATTACGCAAAAGAAAACAGCCCGTATTACAAAGAACTATACCGGGATATTCCGGATACGTTCAACTTGAATGATCTTCCTCCGACAAACAAGAAAACCCTGATGGAGAACTGGGATAACTGGGTATGTGACAGTGATCTGACCCTGGATAAAGTCGAGAAATTCATGGAAGACAAGAAGAACATCGGCGCGAAACTGAACGGAGAATATCTGATCTTCACGACTTCCGGGTCTACAGGCAATCCCCTGGTGGCAGTGTACGACAAGACCGCAAACAATATCATGGGAGGAATCAGCGCGGTACGCAGCTTTACCCGGAAAGAAGATCTCCTGGCATTTATCAAACGAGGCGGGAAAAGTATTGGTGTGTTTGCGGATGAAGGCTTCTATCTTGGCAACAGCAGTATACGCACAAGACTGCGCAGTATGCCCTGGAAGAGAAAACAACTCGCTGTATCCAGTGCCCTGTATCCTATTCCGCAGATCGTTGAACAACTGAATACGTTCCAGCCTGCGATGCTGGGAGGGTATCCCTCCAACCTGGAGTTACTCATCGATGAAGCGAAAGAAGGAAGACTGAAAATTTCTCCGGTATTGATCATGACCGGAGGAGAATACTTGTCCGAAGAACTGCGTCAAAGACTCAGTGAGACTTTCCATTGTTATGTGCAGACGACGTATTCCTGTACGGAGGGAGGTACGGTAGCCTGTGAGTGTACAGAACATCATTTCCACATCAACGATGACTGGCTGATTGTAGAAGCGGTCGATGCGGAAGGAAACCCGGTACCGGATGGTGTACAATCCGACAAGATCTACCTCACAAACTTGTACAACTATACACAGCCGTTTATCCGCTACGAAGTAACAGACCGGGTGATCATGCACCATGAACCATGTGCCTGCGGTAATCCTTCACCCTGGCTGGAACTGGAAGGCAGGACCGACGATGTTATCACGTTTACCGAAGAAGGAAAGGTGATCAAGATCGCACCATTATCTATATATGCTGTACTGAAGGAAGTTCACGACCTCCGCCGTTTTCAGGTACTTGCGTATCCAGATAACACCATGGTTCTGCGTATGGAAGAAAAGGAAAGAACAGACAGGAACTATGTCTTTGAGAATGCTTCAGAGTACTTGAAGAACTATCTCCAGACCCAGGGAATCACCCATGTGACGATCATCCTGTCGGAAGATCCTCCCCGCCAGCATCCTCAGAGCGGTAAATTCAAACATATCATCAATATGGGGATATAACTTGAGAGTATATCCGTAAGGAACGGAACAGAATAAAAGATCCGGGATCATCGGATCTTTTTAATCTTTATGTTTACCCGGATACATAGGGTCATGGAGGTAGGCTTTCTGGTATTCCTTCGGGGATAGATTGTATTCCTTCTTAAATGCCCGGAAGAATGAGGAGTAATCCTGGAAACCATAATCGGAATAGATCCTGCTTACAGACTTCCCTGTCTTGATCTCATCCGCGCATCTTTCCAGTCTCTTCTTGATGATGTACTGATGTACGGAGATGCCTGTGCGTTCCTTGAACTCATGGGCTGCGTAATATTTGGAGATATAGAATTGTTCTCCCAGAGCTTCCAGTGAGAGTTCTTCTTCCAGGTGGTGATCGATATACTCAATGATGGCCTGTACAATATCCGTTTCCTTCTCTTTGCCCTGGGGATGATCCTGTTCATAGATCAATCTGCTTAGTGTCATGAGAAGATCCGAGATTACAATATCGGTAAAGACATCGTGCCCGAATCGATCTGCTTTATCTTCTTCAATCAGGCGCAGGATCTTTGACTGTATGGACGTATATTCATATTCACTGAAGTGATGAATATAATACCCGGATTCTGCCTGTTCGGCAATATATCCCAGGGATGGCATCTTATCCCTGAGTCTGCGGAAATAGGATCTGGAGATCCAGAAGACATACCGGCAGTAAGAACGTTCATCACTTTCGGTGACAGCACGGTGGATCGTTCCGGGCGGAATGACTGCGGTACTGCGGTTATTCAGAGGAGTACGCTTCCCGTTGATCTCCATTTCGATCTTTCCGGCAACCGGAAAGTAGAACTCATAATAGTCATGTTTATGGGGGGAAACACTCTGAAAGTGAGAATCACTGTAGTAGTAGATCTCATAGTTTTCCCTGGTCATGTTCTGACGCTGATTAAACTCTGAACGATAACTTTTCTTCATACTTTAACTATACCACTATTTTTGCAATATTTTTCTCAATTTGCACAATGTGATGAAAGTACAGAATCAACGAAAATATAAGTGTAAACAAACAACGAAAGGATGGGACAGACTATGGAAATGACATTACGCTGGTACGGAACGGGACACGATACCGTAACATTGGAACAGATCAGACAGATTCCCGGAGTCACAGGCGTGATCACCATGCTGTATGACAAACAGCCCGGTGAACTTTGGACAAGAGAAGAAATTCGCGCATTAAAAGAGGAAGTTGAGGCATCAGGCCTGCATATTTCCGGTATAGAATCCGTGAATGTCTCCGATGCGATCAAGACAGGATCTGCGGACAGAGACAAAGACATTGCGACATATATTGAATGTCTCAGAAACTTAGGTGAAGAAGGTATTCATCTTGTCTGCTATAATTTCATGCCTGTATTTGACTGGACCAGAACAGAACTCGCAAGAAAGAGAGAAGATGGTTCCACTGTCCTGGCATATACACAGGAAGCAGTTGACAGTATCAATCCTGAACAAATGTTTGACAGTATTGCCGGTGATATGAACGGTACAGTCATGCCTGGCTGGGAGCCGGAAAGAATGGCCAAGGTCAAGGAACTGTTCGAAATGTACAAGGATATCGACAACGAAAAACTGTTTGAGAATCTTGTATACTTCCTAAAGGCAATTATGCCTGTATGTAATGAATATGACATCAAGATGGCTATTCATCCCGATGATCCTGCATGGTCCGTATTCGGACTTCCGCGTATTATCATCAACAAGGAAAACATCCTGCGTCTGATGCACGCAGTGGATGATGTCCATAACGGTGTTACTTTCTGTTCCGGAAGTTATGGTACAAATCTGAAGAATGACCTGCCGGATATGATCCGTTCCCTGAAGGGAAGAATCCACTTCGCGCATGTCAGAAATCTGAAGTTCCATACACCGACAAATTTTGAAGAAGCTGCGCATCTCTCTTCTGACGGAACCTTCGATATGTATGAGATCGTCAAGGCTCTGTATGATATCGGATTCGAAGGACCAATCAGACCGGATCACGGCAGAATGATCTGGGGCGAAGTCGCTATGCCTGGCTACGGCCTGTATGACAGAGCACTTGGCGCAACATATATCAACGGACTCTGGGAAGCAATCGACAAGGCAAGTACAAGGGGGATATAAGTCATGGAAAAGAATGTACTGAATACAGATTTAACAGGTAAGGTAGCAGTTGTTACAGGTGCCGGCGGCGTATTATGTTCGGCATTTGCGAAAGTACTCGCAAGAGCAGGCGCCAAGGTAGCGCTTCTTGACCGTAACTATGAGAATGCGAGCAAGTACGCGGAAGAGATCAATGCGGAAGGCGGATGTGCCAAAGCTTACGCGTGTGATGTTCTGGATAAGGATGTCTGTTATGCGGTTGCGGATGAAGTCCTCAAGGATTTCGGACCGTGTGATATTCTGCTGAACGGTGCCGGCGGAAACAATCCCCGCGCAACCACCGACAAGGAATACTTCGAGGAAGGAGATATCGAAGCTGATACGAAGAGTTTCTTCGATCTCGATAAGTCCGGTGTGGAATTTGTCTTCAACCTGAACTTCATCGGCACATTGATTCCTACACAGGCATTTGCCAGACAGATGGTAGGCCGTGAAGGCTGCAACATCCTGAATATCTCTTCCATGAACGCATATACACCGCTGACCAAGATCCCGGCATATTCCGGTGCCAAGGCGGCAGTCTCCAACTTCACACAGTGGCTGGCTGTACATTTCTCCAAAGCGGGAATCCGTGTCAACGCAATTGCTCCGGGCTTCTTCTCCACCAAGCAGAATGCCGCATTACTGTGGAACGCAGACGGTACACCGACAGCGCGTACAGGAAAGATCCTTGCCGCAACACCGATGGGAAGATTCGGTGACAGTGAAACAGAACTTGCCGGTGCTGTATTGTTCCTGCTGAACAATGATGCCGCAAGCTTCATTACCGGTGTAACACTCCCGATCGATGGTGGTTTCTCTGCTTACTCCGGTGTGTAAAGATAGTACCGATCAGAAAGGACAAAGATTATGAAATTAAATCTCAGACCAGCTAATGAATGTAAATATGATGCCGTAAGTCTCGGTGAAATTATGCTTCGTCTTGATCCGGGAGAAGGCAGGATCCGTACAGCCCGTACGTTCCAGGCCTGGGAAGGCGGCGGAGAGTATAACGTCATCCGTGGCCTTCACAAGTGCTTCGGTATGAATACTGCGGTTATCACAGCGTTTGCGGACAATGAAGTCGGTAAACTGATGAAGGACCTGATCGAACAGGGCGGTGTAGACACAAGCCTGATCTATTGGAAGAAAACAGACGGTATCGGACGTATCTGCCGCAACGGACTGAACTTCACGGAAAGAGGATTTGGTATCCGCGGCGCGATTGGATGCAGTGACAGAGCGAACACAGCGATCTCCCAGGCAACACCGGAAGACTTCGACTTCGACTATATCTTCGGTACATTAGGCGTACGGTGGCTCCATACCGGCGGTATCTATGCAGCATTGTCTGAACAGGCATGTGACACAGTCATCGCCGCATGCAAGACCGCAAAGAAATACGGAACAGTCATTTCTTATGACCTGAACTATCGTCCTTCCATGTGGAGTGCAATCGGCGGTCTGGAGAAGTGCCGTGAGGTCAACCGTGAGATCGCAAAGTATGTTGATGTCATGATCGGAAACGAAGAAGACTTTACAGCATGTCTTGGTCTGGAAGTGGAAGGCAACGATGCCGGACTGAAGGAACTGAATCTGGATGGTTACTACAAGATGATCGCGGCTGCCGCGAAGGAATATCCGAACTTCAAGGCAATCGCTACCACACTGCGTACTGTGAAAACAGCTACAGTCAATGACTGGAAAGCAATCTGCTGGGCAGATGGAGAGATCCACATGTCCAAGGAATACAACGGACTTGAGATCCTTGACCGTGTAGGCGGCGGCGACTCCTTCGCATCCGGTCTGGTTTATGGACTGATGACCTACGGTGATGCTGAAAAGGCTGTTAACTATGGTGCAGCTCACGGCGCACTGGCAATGACAACACCTGGTGATACATCCATGGCTTCCAAGGAAGAAGTTGAAGCAGTCATGGGTGGTGCAGGCGCAAGAGTTAAACGATAAAAAAATACAGGATGAGTACCAGTACTCATCCTTTTATTATTTCCGGAAGATCTGTCATACGCAGATCCACAGTAGTAACTTCCTGCGCAGTACATACCGCGCAGTGATATTCCGGCGCAATTACAGGCTCATGAAAGGAATAGCTCTCTGTATTGATCTCCTGGATGACTTGAACATCCGGACCGGTGAGATCGATCCGGAAGGCATTCATCGGCAGGAGAAGACCCTGGCCAAGAATCTTGGTGAAGCTTTCCTTGAGCGTCCAGTAACGGAAGAATACTTCTTTCTGTTTTCCGGGATCACGCAGGATATCTTCATACTCTTCTTTACAGAAATAACGTCTAGCGACAGTAAGATCTATATCTCTGATCTTCTCGATATCACAGCCCGTTTCGGTATCTGATACGGAAAGAATCACGTAATCTCCGGCATGAGACAGGTTGAAGTATAACCCGGGGTAGTTCTCAAGATAAGGTTTCCCGTATCTGCCGTAAGTATATTGAAGATGTATTCCGGTATAACCCAGGTCTTTCAGACATTTCCGCAGGAGAAGTTCACCGCCGAGAGAGAGGCGCTGTTGGTCTGAAGGATACTTCCGGATCTTCTGCAGGCACTGAAAAGAAGCGAGAGAGTATACCTGATCATACAGGGACTCTTCCTTCAGGGGACGGACATCTGCCGCATATACGTATATCTTGGTGTTCTCAGGACCCATGGAATACCTCACGAAGTAACTCTCATACAGACAGAATCATATCTATATCATATACGCAGAGACTCAGGATTGTAAGAGAACTGTTTACGGTTGAATAAGCAGAACAGTATTCTGTTTATCTTGCCATACGCATGAGAATCGTCTAAGATAATTAAGAGAACAGTATTCTGTTAATTTGGAAGGAGTATGATCATGCGTTTTAATGTCGGATTTTATGATTTTAGTACGGATGTGGGAATGAATTTCCAGCTGAACAGGTTCTATTCTACCGGTGTTCTGGATTACGAAGAACTCATGGAAATCGGCAGACAAGCCAGGGATTTTGAGACATGGATCTCCCTGTTCACCGAGGCAGGAAAGAAAGCAGAGAAAGAGGGTAATCTGAAAAAAGCTGCACAGTGTTACCGTGCCGCCCAGTTCTATACCATGAATGACGCAAAGAATGAAAATGGTGAATCGCTGAAAAAGATCTTGTATGAGAAGTGTATGTCACTATATGACGCATACTATGGTTCTATCGAACAATTGAAGTATGAACGTATTCCCTATCAGAACGGGTATCTGCCGGTATACTACATCAAGCCGGAACATCCCCGCAGTATCGTTGTCCTGCATGGCGGATATGACAGCTTTGTGCAGGAATTCCTGGATTTCTTACTGTACTTTGCGGAACAGGGATATGAGACCTATTTCTTTGAAGGACCCGGGCAGGGGGAAGTACTGATGCGCTGCGGCATACAGATGACTCCGGAGTGGGAGCACTGTACTTCCGCCGTACTGGATCATTTCCAGCTGGAAGATGTTACCCTGATCGGTATATCCCTGGGCGGATATCTTGCGCCGAGAGCTGCCGCCTATGATCAACGCATACAGAGAGTCGTCATGTATGATCTGATCTACGATTTCTACGGATCCATCACCCAGAAGATGGGAGAGAAGAAAGCACGTTTCTTTGACTACATGACTGCGCATCCCCGCAATATTCTCTGGAGGTGGCTGGAGAAGAAACTGAATGAGAATATCTTCCTGCGCTGGCTTCTGGGGCAGGGATACGCAATCTACGAAAACGTACATACCCCGTGTGAATACTTCAACTGTATCAAGCAGTACAACACCCGGGAAATATCAGGGATGTTGACACAAGATGTACTCGTACTTGCGGGTACGGGAGATCTGTATACAATATATTATGAAGATCAGCTGAAGGCTCTGACCAATGCAAGAAGTGTTACCGGACGTCTGTTTACCGAAGCAGAATGTGCGGATCACCACTGTCAGATCGGGAACCTGAAACTGGCTCTGGAAACCATAGAAGGATGGATTGAGTCGAAGACTAATGGCTAGAAAAGCAGTGCTGGAAGGCGGAAAAAGGGAAGAAATCATTACAGCTGCGGAACAGTTGTTCTTTACCGAAGGTTTTGAAAAGACCTCAGTAAGGATGATCCTGGAGAAAGTCGGAGGAGAAGTAGGAATGTTCTATCACTACTTCAAGTCCAAGGATGAACTCTTTGACGTGGTTGCGCAGCGGTTCTTTCAGACGTATCAGTCTGGTTTTGAAGCGATGGCGGAACAGATCAGCACACCGGAAGACTTTGTGAACACATTCCTGGAAAACTATGAAGCTGCCATGGAGAGATACCGGCACATAGAACAAAATATGCACTGGACCATCCGCTCTGCCTTACATGAGAGTACGGTAATGGCATTGATTCCCACGGTACAGAAACTGCTGGAAAGATTCGGCTATCAAGGTAAGTATCCCATGGATATCGCTGCCGGAAGAATCACTGCGGATATCTCTGCCGCAATCCATTCTCAAAGCTTTATCCGGATGAGTGATACCGAGAAGAAAGAAGTATTACTCAGCCTGCTCAAGGATACACTGGGACAATAAATACTATAGAAAAAGGGAGTATAGTACTCCCATAAAAAATGATAGATAAGAATGGCATGATCACCGGATCATGCCATTTTGATAACTTATATAAGCTGGTATGGGGCTTTATAGAAAACATTATTCCCCAGGATGAATTTCTTCGGATCCACGTTGTTTGCCAGTTCAGAAGAAGTAATGAAGTCTTTCCCGACACGGACCAGAATCTGTTTTCCCTTCGTTTCCACCAGGAAATAACCATCACTGTCATTCATGTAGTCTGTTAACTGCACAATACCCGGGCGGACAATAAAGTCCACAGTTTTCTCCATGAGCGTCTGTTTTCTTCTGCGGATCAGGGGATAAATAGCGTCCGCGTCCCTGTATCTGGCATAACACGCCGCGTCTTTCTTATCCCGGCACTTTCCTGTCTTTGTGTAGGAATTGAGATCAATCGGTTCTCTTGTTTCGTTGAATGTCAGCCGGGTATCTTCATCCAGCAGATAATCAATACTGATCTTCAGAAGAGACGCGATCACTTTCAGATTATCCACATCCGGCATCCCTCTGTCAGACTCCCATTTGGCGACTGCGGACCGGGAAACACCAACCTTTTCCGCAAATTCTTCTTGAGAAAGTTTTGCTTCTTTTCGTGCTTCTCTGAGTTTTTCTCCCAATGTCATATACAGACCTCCTTTGTGCTTACGTCTGTATGATAGGTCGGGGATGATCTGTCCGCAAGAAACGTACTGTCACACGGCTGTTACTTATCGTAACACTATGCTTCTATTTCGTTTGAATCTCTCCGGTAGATCTTTCTGTACACTATACCAATCAACGTTGAAACCAGGAAAGCGATAAACGCCAGGATAAACGGATACATCGGATTCTTACTGTAGATCAGTCCTGCAAACAAGGCGCCGAAGATCCCGCCCAGAGAATTCATTGACTGGTAGAACCCCATCACAGAATTACTGGTCTCACGGGTAGCCTGCGCGGAACTCATTGCCTGTAACAGAGGCATACGCAGAACCATTACGCTGGAGTAAATGATGTAGATTGCGATGAAGTAGATCTGTCCGTGGTAAATCAGAACAGAACCGATCAATGCGGTACACAACATGAGTATATACAGGAAGGAACGGTTGATATCTGTACGCTTCTGCAGATAGATACCCACGGAAGAATTCAGCAGTAACGTAAGCGTGGCGATTCCTGCCTTGAACATTCCGTTATAGGCGGAAGACATCCCGTACTGGTCTTTGATGAAATAGTTAAAGCACTGTTCATAAGAGTTCTGCCCGATGGCAGCGACGGCAGTAATCGCAAACACCAGCGCAAGCAACGGAGTCATGAATGTACGCGCACTGATAAACGCGGAGAACGGATTGACATCACGGAGAGATAGTTTTTTCTCCGGTTTCACTTTCACACTGGTATCGTCTTCGCAGCCGAACTGATAACACAATCCGCCGCAGACCAATGCCAGTACCTGTGCCATGAACGCGGTTTTAACGGAGATCAGTCCCAGCATACCTCCGATGAAGTATCCGCAGGCACCTCCGACATTCTGCACGGTGGAAAGAATCACGAGCTTACGGCCGCGCTCTTTCAGGTCATCCTGGGTGAAGTTGATCACATAGTTCGCAATTGCGGTAAAGGCACCGCTGGAGAAGGCACCCGCGAACATACGACCGGCGATCACTGTTGTTTCTGTATATGCGGAACCGAAAATCAGCTGCCCGGCCGCATAACCCACAGCACCAATTAACATGATCTGTTTTGTCGGAATATAGGCGCATAACTTTCCCCAGAACGGAGAAAACAGGAAATACATGAACATCATTGCCGCAAGCGCAACCCCGAACATGGAACTATCCAGAGAACGTTCAACGATCAATGTCGGTGTCACCGGATGCGCAAAATTCGCTGCCATACTGAAACAAAAACTGATCACAAAAAACAGTGTGAATTTATCTTTCTTCATCTTTCCTCCGGTACGATATTCTGCGAGTCATGGAAACAGTATACACCCGCAAAGAATATCTTGGTAAAAACATGAATGAAAACCGGAAATTATAGTATTTCCGGTTATTTACTCTCTGACAGAAGATACTTATCTCTTCCGCCCTTCATTGGTTCCGTATAAACAACAGTGAATGTACTTCCCAGGATAAGAACTGCATCAAGACACATCTCCGCCTGTTTTACGGCATCTCCCAAAGACAGGCACTGTCCATCCATGGAAGAATCCGGAGAAAGAACCAGGCAGGTCTCATGATGCTGTTTCAGGAAGCGTTGAAATTCCTGAGTTCTGTCCATGTCCTTTCCCTTCATGAGGATCCTGGAAGGCTCCAGAAGTTCTTTTGCCTGGTGGCAGAATCTGCTTACTCCGTCATATCTGTCTTCCTTTGTCAGTTCAAAGAGAAGCCGTTCACGACGGTTTTTCCGGATAAACGTCTTTACAAAGTGTTCAATGGAATATTCCGTATTCATTTTCACCGGTCACTCAGATAATTCCCAGCGGAATCAATACGGCCAGCAGTACAGCCACGAGACCCCACTCACCGATCAGGAAGGTTTTCCGTTTCTGCGGAGTCATGTCCGGCACATAATTACTGGCCAGGAAAAAAGGGATATACGTTGTAATAAACACAGGGAGAACACCCCACCACGTATAGACCCAGATAAAGGAATGATTGCTGGTACCAGCCAGGAAAGACTCAAACAACGCAAACAAGAGCGCCATTTCCAGTGCCACAGCGAGTTTACAGCTGATTCCTCCTTTGCCGTTCTTCGCGAAATAACGCTTCGTCCTGTCATGGGGCATCATCTTAAACGAAATAATCCCGGCAAGAGAGAACATCATGGATAACTCCCAGCATACCCCGATCAACAGAATAAACGTTGTGGATTCGTTGGATACCGACCACAGGGGATAACCCCACACATGACCGATCACCGCATTACCGATCTCATACAGCCAGTGGACCCCATACAGCGCCAGACCCGCAAAGACAGCCTCATAATTCTTTTTGTTGATCTCTGTCCAGTAGACGTAGAAAACTACTGCCAGGATGAAGATAAATGTCCAGTTGAAATTCTCTGTACTTCTGACAATGATACTATCCACAAGATCTTTCGCTTCCTGTGAACCATCTCCCCAGAACACAAACATACACAATCCTCCTGCGCTGTTCTATTTGCTTTTGTACTACATACAGGGATTAGTAACGGTTATGAACCTTTTCCGCAAAGCACATCATATCCCTGACTTCAATTACCGTACCGTCATCCAGTACGGCTTTACCGCTCATTCTGCCGAAGACCTGATGCTGGTCGGAGACGATCACCTTGTAGTCCAGATTCGCGGCTCTGTCCAGCACAGGGATAAAGTCCATCTCAAAACGTCCGTCTGAAGAGGTAAACTTCCAGGGATCGGTATAACCGGATTCCGGGATATGGAAGGTGATATCGTCTAACTTATGTGCTTTCCCGTTCCAGAAGAGGATATTCTCGCTTGCGGCAGAAGTATTGCCGAAACCATAACCGATGTTAAAGCCAAAACTATTCCCGTTAATATCGGTATTTCCGGAACCCCAGAACCAGGTATTGTCGTATGTCCATACGCCTCTGCCCCAGTCTAACGTACCGAAGTCAGTCTCCGGATGGAACTCATATCTCTTTCCGTCGTATTCCATATATCCGGAAGCTCTCATACAGTTGATCTTCTGGTTATAGTAGAACGCGTGTTTCTTATCCCACGGAGTAGCGATGACCATGGTATCCATATCCGGCTGAGCCAATGTAATCTCGCAGGAAAACGGCTTATTCTCATGGAAATTCTCAAAGTGACAGGAGATATGTCTCTGTCCGTTCTCTGCCGTAAAGGTCATCTGAAGACGTTTATCCGCGTATCTGGTAATACCGGAGGAAGAATGTGAAGGTAACTTCAGTTTCCCCATCGGGAAGGCATTCAGTACGGTTTCGGTATGTTCCCAGGGATGATCAAATGTGAGCAAGGATACCGACTGTAACCCGATATACCCGTCATCCGAGATCGTAAACGCTCCCGCAAACGTATCACTTAATACCAGATAATAGTCCCACTCCTTGATCCTGAACTTCGGTGCCTTGATCATGGAACGGTCATACCCGAGGATCATCTTCCTTGACCATCCGGGTTCTCTTAACTCTCCGTCATTGTTCAGTAATAAACCAGGTGTGGTAATCTCATGATTTCTGCCCATATAAGAGCCTCCTATGCTTTATGAAAGTGAACTTCCGGTACTTCTTCTCCTAAAAGATAACGGACAAAGTAGTCCAGTTTCCTGCGGATAAAATACGGATCTGCCGGCACATTATGGTTACATCTCGGCAGGATCAGGAAGTCAAAATCCTTATCTGCCTTGACTAACGCATCCACCAGACGCATACTCTCCGACATCGCCACATTGTCATCCATTGCGCCGTGAGCGATAAAGAGCTTACCCTTCAGGTTCTTTGCAAGAGCGGTATTATCTCCCTTGAGGTAGATATCTTCCTTGTACAGTCCATAATAATTCTCTGTCCAGATATTGGAATACATTCTCTGGTCATGGTTACCTGCGGAAGATACGCCGACTTTATAGGTGTCCGGGTATTCCAGCATAGCCCGGCTGGTTGCGCATCCGCCTCCGGAGTTGCCCCAGATACCCACACGGTCCAGATCGATGAAGGGGTAGAGCTCCTTCAACTGCGGCAGTACATACACATGATCCGCAAGACCTGCGCACCCATGGATATTCTCATACGCATAGTGATGGAACTTCCTGCCTCTGCCCGGAGTGCCTTTGCCATCCAGGATGATGCCGACGAAACCTAACTGCGCAAGTTCCTCCAGACCACCCATGATCTCTCTGCCGGGAATCTTCGCGCCGGCCTGGAACGTCATCGGTACGTTGTATGTCTGCATACCGCCGTAGATATAATCGATCATCGGATAGGTCTTCTCCGGATCAAACTCTGCCGGGCGGATCAGGATACCGTACAGGTCATAGCCTTCTTCACTCTTCACCGTGAAACGTTCAGGAATGACATACCCCTTAGCCAGTAACGCGGAGATATCTGCCTCAACGACCGTACGGATCAGGTTACCCTCCAGATCACGCATCACCGTTACCGGAGTCTTATCCGCTCTGGACCAGGTATCCAGGATCACATTGTTCATGATCACGCACTTATGCATACCGTCTTCCGGTGTCAGGATGCGGAAATCACTGCCGTCCATCTGTACACGGCACAACAGTTCATAGCACGGGTGGCTGATCTCTTCGAACATCCCGCCCATGAAGTAGATCGTATCCCCTTGTACAGAGATGATCCTGCCTGCCCGTACGCCCTTTGGTGTAATGGGATACAGACACTGTCCGGTTTCTGCGTCATAGCGGTAGAAACGGGCAATATCTTCTCTTTCCGACTGGAAGACCAGCGTCTTTCTGTCTCCGGTAATGAAATTGGAACAGTTGTATGACCCATAACCGTCATGCTGGAACGTACGCATATTCAGGAATTCATCATCGTATTCCGTATGCAGGGTCTTCCACTCTCCGGTATTCTCAATCACGGTAAACATCGCTGTCTTGTATGCCCTGGAAATAATAGAAGTATACACAGCGGAGGAATCATCCAGCCAGCGCGCAAAGCTCCAGCGGGGATTAAACAAACCGCCCTCAACACTCTGGGGAGCACATCCTACTGCTTTCAGGGTCTTATTTACCGCGTCACCCATGTAGAAGTATGCCTGCGGTACTTCGTCATCCTCATCCTCCGGGAATGCGCAGCGGTAGGTATGTATACGGGGACGGATCGAAGAAGAGTTCTCATCATCGTAAGACTGCAGAAGATACAGTTTCTTGGTCTTTCTCTGATCAATACGATACGTCAGGAAATGTGCAGAATCCGGACTCCAGAGTACTCCCGGTTTCTGGATCAGTCCGAATCTCTGCGCGGAGATATAATCACTGGCCTGACCTCTTCCGGCATAGTCATTGGCTTCCTCACCATCATTACTCAACTGGTATTCTTCCCCGGTACTGAGATCTTTGAGGTACAGGTTATATTCCCTGACATAGATTTCTTTCTTGCCATCCGGAGATACGGAGACCGCTCTTTCCGGCTGTTTCTCTTCAGAAGTCAGTGTCTTATTCCCCAGGTCGTAATGCCAGATCTTCCGGTCCTGTTCAAACGTAAAGATATTGTCTTGTACAGTCCCGTCACGGAAGGTCAGTTCCTGTCCGAGTTTCTGTTTCAGATCTTCATGATCAAAGAGATCAGTCTCTTTACCTGTCTGGGTATCGATGACCAGGAAATGTCTGGTTATGGTTTTGTCTGTACGTTCTTCTTTGGCGTAGTACAGTTGTGTATCCGAGAGGGAATGAAACACCGGATCTGTATTTAAAGCGTCTGCGGTGACATTCCAGGGCAGTAATTGTTCGGCTGCCAGATAACGTTCTTTCATATTTGTCATAGTAAAAATCTCCCTGAATTCATTTTATCAGTGAATACTGGATCCTGAAATGAAATCATACAGGAAAAAAGGAATCCATTCTCCGGGAATGATATAGTAAAGATGATAATGAGAAATACTCAGGCATAGGAGGTCATACCATGAACAAGAGATTCCCCGACGGGTTCCTCTGGGGCGGCGCAGTAGCAGCCAACCAGTGTGAAGGAGCCTGGCTTACCGACGGTAAGAAACCCAACATCACCGATGTCATGGTCGGTATCAACACCAAAGAACCAGGACTTGTCTGGAATCCCGATACACAGAAATGGGAAATGAAACTTGATCCGGAGAAGGTCTATCTCAGTCATGAAGGCATTGACTTCTATCACCGGTATAAAGAAGATCTGGCACTGATGGAGGGTATGGGATTCAACGCTTTCCGTACATCCATCGCCTGGGGACGTATCTATCCCAACGGAGATGAAGAAGAACCTAATGAAGCGGGTCTGAAGTTTTACGATGATCTCTTTGATGAGATGCGTAAGGACGGTATGGAGCCGGTCATCACACTCAGCCATTACGAAACACCCCTGTATCTTCTGACAGAATACGGAGGATGGTCGGACAAGCGCCTGATCACCTTCTGGAAGAGATATGTCACCACCGTATTCAACCGTTATAAGGGAAAGGTCAGGTACTGGCTTACCTTCAACGAAGTAAACAACATGTACAGACGTCCTGTTGTCTCTGCCGGACTGATGAATATCCACCCAAAGGACACAGATGATCCCCTGTACGTTCCGGATGACCAGCTCTGGCAGGGATACGTGAATATTCTTGCGGCTAATGCCTGGACCGTGAAACTGGGTCATGAGATCGATCCGGATTGTCAGATCGGTTGTATGTTGTCCAGCTCCTCCGTGGCCACATACCCCTATACCTGTAATCCGGAGGATGTCCTTGGCGCGTACCAGTTACAGAGAATCTCCAACTTCTACTTCGGCGATCCGTTCTGTACAGGGATTATTCCCGGTTATGTAAAGAGAATCTGGCGTGAAGCAGGAATATCTCCTGTACTGAGTGAAGAAGAGTTACAGATGATCAAGAGCTATACTGTAGACTTCTTCTCACTGAGTTACTACCGTTCCGGCACATACTCCAAAGAAACCGAGAATGCGTATGATACCGGAGGTATTAAGGGTAAACCGAATCCGTATCTCGCAAAGACTTCTCCGGCACCGTGGTCCTGGCCGGTAGACCCGGTAGGACTGAGGTATACCCTGAACGTATTATCCGACCGCTATCATAAACCGATCCTGATCGTAGAGAATGGTATCGGTCTGGATGAACATCCGGATGAAGAGGGGAAGATCCACGATGAGTTCCGTGTGGAATATATCCGTGATCATCTGATCCAGGTCAGAGAAGCGATTGAAGACGGATGTGAAGTCTTCGGTTATCTCTACTGGGGACCGATGGACATCGTATCTGCAGGTACCGGAGAGATGAAGAAACGTTATGGATTTGTCTATGTCGACAGAGACAATGACGGTAACGGTACACTGGAGAGAAGTCTGAAGGATTCCTATGACTGGTTCAGGAATGTGATCCGGACACAGGGAGAAGAATTATAAACAATATACTTAAGGCTGAACTGTGATTTCCGGTCAGCCTTTTTATAAAGTATAATTTAAGTATAGAAGTATATCTCTATGTTTATCCAAACCCAGACATGTCTCAAAAGACTGATCCTATATCTGATTCCCTGTGTGGTGATCCTCTTTCCCGTGAGGATGTATACGCATATACCTGCATATATCTTCCGTAAGTTACTGCATATGGTTGCCTTTACCTGCGTAACCTTGATGATCGTCTTTGCGGATACCTGGCAAGCAGCGTCTCTTACTTCGCTGATCATTGCCGGAGCCGCATATCCGATTCTAGCTGTACTGGAAGGCAAACCCTGGTTTTCCCGTCTCTTTGTGGAGAAGAGCCATGGAGAAATCTGCCGCAGTCTGTGGATGTTATTCGGGATGTTCGCGGCCCTTACCGCTGTATCCTGGGGAATCTTTCACTCCCCTGAACGGGCAGCCATCTCCGTACTGATGTGGGGAATAGGGGATGCCTTTGCAGCCCTGGTCGGTATTCCCTTTGGTAAACACAAGATTAACATCCCGCCCGTGAACGGTAAGAAGTCATGGGAAGGGAGTACAGCCATGTTTGTCTCATCTCTGACCTGCGGTCTCCTGTTTATTTCTCTTACCAGTACGGAATTCTCTCTGCTGTCCCTGTTTACAGCAGCCCTGGCAGGAACTCTTACCGAACTACTTACACCTAGTGAGTATGATACAGTGACTGTACCGGCAGTGATCCTTGCGGTGCTATTACTGCTGTAGGACACATTCATTACTGCGGGCATATAAAAACATCGCTTTATAAGCGATGTTTTCTGTACTGCAAGCGGCCAAATATCAGCCGATGCCTGTAATCTGTTTCAGGCTGTCAGGGCCTAATTGAGTGGTGATTGCGTCAATCTGTTTAAGATATGGAAGAGGATAACGTTCCTGCCAGTTACCGATCCAGCCTCTCTGTGCAAGAGGGATAAAGACCTTTTCAACCTCGTGTACTTCCTGACGCAGAGCTTGTGCTTCCTGCGGATCCAGATCTTTCTTCCGGAGTTTCTTATCCAGTTCCGCATGTCTGCGCAGATTCAGATCCAGCAGATAGGAATGTACCATACCGTGCAAAGATAACTTATACGGTGTTACGATGTTATTCCCTATACCTGCTTTCTGCGCTGTAGTCACAACCAGATGATGGATTGCTCTGTAATTATAAGGAAGGTGACGTGAAGTCATGAAGAAAGGCCGGTCATCGTCATTCTCTCCGATCGTCGGACTGTGATAACGAATCAGATCAGCGAACTCATCAAAGAATTCGAATGTCCCCAGATACTCCCATGTGATGACTTTGGATTCATTCTGACGGATAAACCGTACAGGATAACGGTTAACACGGTAATAAGACTCTTCCGGATCAACACCGGAACGATCCTGGAATGTCCCAAGAGGAATCGTCAGAGTCAGGGTGCCGTTCTCTGTTTTCCCAAAATCACATACACGGATATTTTCTATCTGGTTCGGACTAAGACCGAGGTAGATCATTAACTGCAGTATCAAAGACTCATCGTTAGGGAGTTGAGACAGATAATTGTGTAATTTTCTAATGACATCCCGGGACAGAAAAATATCCGGGGTATACGTCGTTGGTTTACGCAGCTCGTTTTTCACTAACTGAGAGAAGGGATTTGTATATCCTGGAAATATATCACTATTCTGTAATTTTGCCCCGAGAGAACGCAGCGTAGCTTTATAACGGTGTGCAGTATTATGAGATAAAGTACCGTCTTCAACACGCTGGTCAAGGCAGGAGAAGTAATATTGAGCATCCTCTTTGGACATTGTAGAGATATGAAAACGATGATTTTCAAAGGAGTGAAGCAAGTTTAAAACTTTACGATAGTCATTGATCGTTGATGGATTGTCTTTCAGATCGCCAACAATCAGGTTCCATTGGCCGGCAGTAATCCCTAAGGGTAATTTTGCTACCATATAGAATCTCCTTTTGTCATGTTCATCATACACTGAAAGCAATTCCAGTGTCTATTGTTTTATATAAGGATTTGTTTAATCATCATAAGTTTTCACAAGTGCTCAGAGAACAATCACATAATTTCACAATGAGTTTTGATAATTTACATATAATGATTTTATAGGATAATGGTGTCCCCTTTATAAATAATATTGCATAGTGCAGAAAGACCTCAGGGTCTTTTTGTATTATATGTACATGGATGAATGAATTGTAAAAGCCGGTATTTACCGGCTTTCATCACTTATGAAGACTGTTGATCTTCGAATACTGCTGTGACTTTGGCAAGCAGCTCACGGATAGGCAGATGCTGAGGACAAACTCTTTCACATTTACCGCAGCGGATACAGTCTGAAGGTTTTCCGTGCTCAGCAATCGCTCTGTTGTAGTAGTGATCAACATTCCAATCTTTTTTGATCTGAGCACTGTTGTAGCTGGCAAACAGATCCGGAATCAGAATGTTCCTGGGACAGGAACTTTCTTCGATACAATACCGGCAGGCTGTACAGGGAATCATATTCCTGGAATTGAAGACATCACGAACTTTACGTACAGCTTCCATTTCCTTATCGTTCAGAGGCACATAGTTTTCCATGAAGGAAACATTGTCTTTCATCTGATCCATGTTGCTCATACCGGAAAGAACGACCCGGATGTTCGGGAAACCGGCAGCGAAACGTATCGCATAACTGGCATTGGAACCTCCGTTCAGCTCATCAAAGTATTCCTGTGCTTCAGGAGGCAGGTTGACAAGGCTTCCGCCTTTGACTGGCTCCATGACCAGTACCGGTTTATCGTGTTTTTCACACACTTCATATACTCTCCGGCTCTCAACAGACGCGCTGTCATAGTCAAGATAGTTGAACTGGATCTGAACGATTTCAATCTCCGGATATTCGGAGAGGATTCTGTCCAGAACAGCTGCCTTATCATGGAAGGAAATACCGACATGTTTTATTTTTCCTTCCTTTTTCAGCTCAAAGGCTGTTTCATACGCCCGGCATTTTTTGAATTTCTCAAAAACATCACCGTTCTGTGAATGCATGAGATAGAAATCGAAGTAGTCAACACCGCAGATTTCAAGCTGACTCTCAAACAGGGGACGGATATCTTCCTGCTTGTTGAAATAACTGCCGGTCAGCTTGTCTGTCAATAAATACTCACTCCGGTCATGACGTGAAGTAAGGCATTCTTTTACTGCTTGTTCGCTCTTGCCGTTGATATAGCCGTGGGCTGTATCGAAATAGTTGAATCCATGGTCAAGAAAGTAGTCAACCATGTCCTTTACCTGTTCCATATCTACTTCATCTTCTATCATCGGTAAACGCATCATACCGAAACCGAAGTTCTTTTTGATCTTTTCGAATTGTTCCATGATCTTTACTCTCCTTACTACTTTAATTATATTGTATTCAAGCTTATAGATTATGGATTATTTGATTTCTGTGACATACTTCCGGAGATATACCATCTGTGTCGAAATACCCCCGTCCATGCGCAGCGCATTCACCGTATCCAGTGACCGGAGAAATTCCAGGATCTTCTTGTCGTCAACCACCCCGAAAATATCGATCAGCATATATTCGTGCTGTGCATTCTGGGCAAATATTGTTGCAGCACGTCCGAACGTACGGTAATCAATGATCCCGTAATCATCTCCGGTAATATCCTTTGCCTCTCCGTCAACGATATATGTATATGACCCGGAGATCCCGTTTTCCGCATCAAGCACATAACCGGACGTATACGTCCAGTCTTCATCCCCGGTCCATACACCCTCCTGCCAACCATGATACTTCAACCACATGGTATCCCCGGTAAAGTATGCTGTGGCAAATCCGCTGCCGTAAGCAGGGGTATTCTCTTCCCCATGCCATTTCGTCCAGGCATTCTTTCTCCGGACCGCTCCGACAGGTCTGCCGTATTCCTTTCCGCTTAACTGGAAAAACCCTCCGTTGATTCCTCCTGCATATGCATATCCTGCAGAAACCGTTTCTTCATCCACCAGTTTACTCAGCGGTTTCGGTTCCTCTGAATAATCGATCTGAAGAAATGTATGTTCAGACGGGATGACTCTCAGTATGTCGTATTGAATTCCTTCCAGTGATCCGGTTTCATGAAACACTTCCCGCACTGTCCCGTCTGTATAAACATTGATCGCAGTTGTGATATCCCTGCTAAGCTGATGATCTATTCCTTTTTCATTCCAGGAATAAGTGACAGGTTTATTCCGGGAATTCAAAGTAAAAACAACTGCAGCGGTAATGAAAAGGATGACCGCAGCCAGGAGCAGTTTCCGGTATTTCTTCAGAAAGTCTTTCACCCTTGAAATAATAATACTACTGTATTACAACACATTATTATAACAATGACACTTCCGTTCTCTCCTGCACGGGATATCTTAATCCGGAAGGGATAACAGAAGGATGTTTCCTGTACCAAAAGAGCGAATGATCCCGGTACTGACAGCCATGTCTACACCAAAGAGAATTGAAGGCGTATAATATATAATGAGAGGTTAGAATTATGGCGGATATAAAGACACAATTACAGGAAACGTTTGAACGTATTTACTGTTATGAAGGAAATTACAGGTATTTCTTTTCTCCAGGCAGAGTGAATCTGATTGGTGAACATACGGACTACAACGGTGGTCATGTGTTCCCCTGCGCGATCCAGCTGGGAATTTACGCGGTGATCTCCATGCGTGAGGACAAGTTCATCCGTTATTACTCGATGAATGAAGAGGATACCGGCGTCATCTACCGGGATGTGGAGAATATCGGTGACTTTAGTTACGGCAGAACCTGGAGTGATTATGTGTCAGGAATGATCTATGCACTGATTAATGAGGGGTACGAAATAGACCGTGGATTTGATCTGGTGATCTGCGGGAATCTTCCCCTGGGAGCGGGATTATCCAGTTCGGCAGCGTTGGAAGTACTGACAGGTTATATCTGTAAGACCGTCTATAACCTGGATATCACCAATGACTTCATTGCGGTACTTGGCCAGCGTGTGGAGAATGACTACATCGGTGTAAAATCCGGCATCATGGACCAGTTCGCGATTGCCATGGCGGAAGAACACAAAGCCCTGTATCTGGATACTTCCACATTGGAATATAAGTCTGTACCGGTAAACATGGGTGATTACACCTTCGTGATCATGAACACGAATAAGAAACGTGAACTGGCAGACTCCAAATATAACGAACGCAGACATGAATGTGAAGATGCTCTGGAAGATCTGCGCACGGTTCTGGATATCCAGACGCTCGGCGAGTTATCCATCCCGCAGTTTGAGGAATATTCCTACCTGATCACGGATGAAGTAAAGCGCAGAAGGGCAAAACACGCGGTCTATGAGAATCAGCGCACAAATCTGGCCGTCCAGGTATTGCTGGCAGATAAGCTGGACCTGTTCGGACAACTGATGAACGCTTCTCATGAATCTCTGCGCAAGGATTATGAAGTCACCGGTGTGGAACTGGATACGCTGGTGGATTCCGCCAGGGAATGTGATCATGTGCTTGGGGCAAGAATGACCGGCGCAGGCTTCGGCGGCTGTGCCATTGCCCTGGTGAAATACGAGTATGCCCTGATCATGCAGGAGTATGTAAAAAAGAAATATCTGGAGAAGATCGGCTATGAGCCTTCCTTCTATGAGGTAGAAATCTGCGGAGGACCAAGAGAGATATGATCAAGAGTTTTGGCATCACAAAGAACGGTCAGGAAGCCCATCTGTTTACCCTGGAAAACGAGAACACAATCGTCACTTTATGTGAACACGGGGCCAGAATGGTATCCTTTATCGACAAGAAAACAGGAACGGATATTTTACAAGGATTTGATGATGTGTCCGGATTTGAGAAGATGAAATCCATGGGCGCATCGGTAGGACGTGTATGCAACCGCATCACGAAAGGTACCTTTACCCTGAACGGGAAAGAGTATCATACCGAGATCAACGAATACGATAATACCCGGCACAGCGGTTCGGCGACATTCGCGAACAAGATGTTTGCGTATGATGTACAGGGAAACAAGGTGACCTTCTCACTGGAATCTCCGGACGGGGAAGGAGGCTTCCCGGGAAATCTTCATGTGGATATCATCTATGAACTGAAGGATGATGGTTTGTACTATACGTTCTGCGGCACAAGTGACAAGGATACACCGCTGTCGGTGACCAACCACGCATACTTCAATCTGAACGGTCCGGCAGACAATTCCGTGCTTGATCATGAACTGCAGGTGTGTGCTGAATCGTTTATGGGCATTGACCCTCATGAGTTAATTACAGGTGAAGTGATTAAAACAGAGGGTACACCATTTGACTTCCGCGAATTCAAACGCATCGGGAAAGACATTGATGAAGAGAATGAGCAGCTGAAGAATGGTATCGGTTATGATCATCACTTTGTGATTGACGGAGAAGGAATGCGTAAGCACTGCGAACTCCGCAGCGATGTCCTGGATTTGGAAGTCTGGTCAGATCTGCCAGGTGTCCAGGTCTATACCTCCAATACCAACACCGGTGAATTCCCCGGGAAACAGGGAGGCACATTCCCCGCCAGAAGCTCCATCTGTCTGGAAACACAGTATGTGCCGGATGCGCTGAATCATCCTGAAGTGGAACAGCCGATCCTCAAAGCGGGCGGCATACTGAAGCATACAACGATCTACAAACTGCATAATCGTTAAGAAATAAACCTGACAAATTGTGAAGACTATCTTCTATATGAGTCAGGTTATTTTATATATTGTAAAAAATACCCAAGACTATAATGGAAGTGTTGATAGCGCTTACATGTTTTTCGTGCAGGCTGAAGATAATTAAAGGAGAGTTTTATGGGTATCAGTAAACCAATTGTATTGGAGATTGCGTATAGAACTTACGCGATCAATGAATTCGGTATGGCTACCGCTTTTATTCTGTGGGGAACCGAAAGAGGACTTCTGATCGACACCGGGTGCGGAATGTACAATATCCGGGAGATTGCGGATGAACTCTGTCCGGTACCATACGATGTCGTATTAACACACGGACACGGAGATCACAGCGGCTATATGGATGCCTGGGATGAAGTGTGGCTCCACCCGGCAGACTGGGATGCGTATCTTCCGGAGAAGATGGCAGCTGCCAAAGAGTTCCACAAGAGCTATCCGAAGATGATGGCCGGCTACGGCAGTTTTGACGCGTATGACATTACAGAAGAACAGTTACACTTCCCGGATCATGCGCCGAAGTTCCTGCCTCTTACCGAAGGAACTGTATTTGATCTGGGCGGAGGACGCAAGGTAGATGTCATTCATACCCCGGGTCATACGGCAGGAGAGGTCGTACTGATTGATCCGAGTGTAAGGATCCTGTTCAGCGGTGATGCCTGCAATCCCAATCTTGGCTTAAGAGCCACCAGTGTAAATACCGCGCTCAAAGGTCTGTTAAAGGTAAAAGCACGTCAGGCAGACTTTGACCGTAACTTCAACAGTCATATCGGCTACGGCGGAAGTAATGTGCATATCGCGATGCCGGACAGCTGTCTGGATGACTGCCTCTATATCCTGAGAGGAATCATTGACGGTACTGCGGATGTCAGACATGCGTCTTCCCCGTTCCGCCCCGGTACTCCTCCGGTATGGTATGTGAAATACGGCAACGTACAGATCACCTTCAACCCGGAAAGAATTATTGATGAAGGAGAGGAACCTGCGGAATGAGTCTATGCGCAGGAGCACCTGCGTTGTTACATATATAAATTCGGATTATACCGGATATATTCCGGAAAAAACATACAGAGAGATGTTCAAGAAACTCAAATAGTCAGGAGGTATTGTATGACATTGAGAGTTGGTGCAGGGAAAGCCTGTATCTCCCCTACAGCAGACCTGTTTCCGTTTGCCGGGTTTGCGGGAAGCGATCCCAAGGTAGAGGTCCACGATGATCTGTATACCAGAGCGATCGTAATCGACAACGGTGAAAAGCTTGCGGCAATCGTCAACTTTGACCTGGGCATGTTACCGCCTTGGAAAGAGATGGTAGAGATACTGCAGAGTGTCATGCCGATCGAAGAAAAATACATGTTCTTTGCGCCTACACACAGCCATGGTTCTCCGCACGCAAGACCTTCGGTAAAACCTGCCGGTATGGATAAGCTGATGAACAGAAACGAAGAACAGACCGAGAAGTATACCGCGATCGTGTTCAAGGGGCTGAAAGAAGCAGTGGAGAAAGCTTATGCGACTCTGCGTCCTGCGAAGTACGGCTTCGGCACCGGTGAGAGCTGGATCAATGTCAACCGTGATAAACAATTTGAAGATGGTTACTGGATGCAGGATAACAACTATGCCGGATATGCGGACAAGACCCTGGCTGTAATCAAGTTTGTGGATGAAGAAGAGAAACTGATCGCCGCCGTACTCAACTATGCCTGCCATGCCGTACTGACCTTTGTCGGTAAGGATGCGGATGGCAAGTGCAAGGTCTCCGGAGACATCCCGGGATATACCGAGGCATACGTGGAGAGACGTTTCGGGAATGACGCTGTAGTACTTTGGACACCGGCAGCGCAGGGCAATATCAACCCGGTGATCGGTACCGGAGTGTTTACCTACCTGGATGATGGGTATGGCGTACGTACGAATCTTCCGGATGGCACAGCATTTATCCTGAGAGCTTCCCTGGGCGGACAGCACGCGATTGACTCCATCAAGGTCCTCAACAGTATCACGGAATACAGCGATACGATGGATATCCAGGCAGACCGGGAGATCATTCCTCTGCCGGCACAGAAACCTCCGGTAGGCGCGGATATGGGCTATAACCGCCTGCTGGTGGATAATATCATCCCTCTGGGACCGAACGGCGAACATCCGGAGAAGAAATTGGTCATCATGGAAGATGATCCCGATCATCCGTTCCAGATGGAACTGAAGATGCTGAAACTCGGAGATATCGCTGTCCTGGGTTCATCCAATGATATCTATTCGGAGATCGGCAGAGACATGAAAGCTGCTTCTCCGATGAAGAATACGATCGTTGTTGTCCACACCAATCCCGCCATCAACAGTTACATTCCGGATAAGACAGCCAAGGATCATCTGACCTTCCAGGCTTACGGATTTGTTAAACCCGGTGCCTGTGATGAACTGATCGTGGATGGAATGCTCAGACTGTTTAAGAAGTTTGATTTATAGAGGAGGTCTTTATGACATTAAAAGCAGGTGCCGCCAAGGCATGTATCTCTCCTACAGCGGAGTGTTTCCCGTTCCCGACCTTCGGTAATGCGGATCCGCGTTCGGCAATGCACGATGATATCTATACCAGAGCTGTTGTTATTGATAACGGGAAAACACGAGCTGCCATAGTCAATTTTGATATGGTTGCGATTCCTCTGTTTGAGACAACAAGAAAACTGATCTCAGAAACCGGTAATATTCCGGAAGAGAATGTATTCATGACCGCAACACATAACCATGATGCGCCTTCGATCCGTACACCTCAGCCGGGTGCCAAACAGGATGAAGATCTTGCGAGAAGAATGGACATCTATAAGAAGATCGTTCTTGATGGTGTGAAGAGAGTGATTGAAGAGGCTGTGGCAGGGCTGCGTCCGGCAAAGTATGGTTTTGACACCGGTGAAAGCTGGATCAATGTTAACCGTGACTTCCAGTTTGAAGATGGATACTGGATGCAGGGGCCAAACTTCAAGGCATATGCGGATAAGACGCTGGCTGTCATGAAGTTTGTGGATGAAGAAGGTAAGCTGATTGCGGCAGTGCTGAACTATGGCTGTCATGCGGTACTTGGCTTTGTCGCTAAGGATGTGGACGGTAAGATCAAGGTTTCTTCGGACTGGCCGGGTTATGCGCAGAATTATGTGGAGCAGAGATTCGGGGACGGCGCAGTATGTCTATGGACACCGGCTGCGGAAGGAAATCTGAATCCGGTATACGGAGCCGGGTTGTATACATTCCTTGAGGATGGCTATGCTGTGTCCAAACAGCTTCCTCCGGGAACAGCGTTTGTGCTGATGGAAGCACTTGGCGGTCAACATGCCATTGATGCAATTAAGGTAATTAACGGTATCACAACGTATTGTGACAATATGGAAATCAAGAATGCCCGCACGGAGGTAGAACTTCCATCACAGAAACCTCCGGTAGGCGCGGATATGATGCGGAATCGTATGCTGGTAGATAACCTGTTACCTCTTGGCCCTAACGGGGAACGTCCGGAGAAGAACCTGGTTGTCATGGAAGATGATCCGGAACATCCGTTCAGGATGGAGATCAAGATCCTGCAGTTAGGTGATGTCGCATGGGTTGGTGTACCCTGTGAAATCTATTCTGAGATAGGCAGAGACATGAAAGCCGCTTCACCATGCCCGAATACTGTAGTCGTTACACATACAAATACGAACTATCACAGTTATATCCCGGATAAGACCGCTGCGGATCATCATACGTTCCAGTCTTACGGTGCCGCGAAACCGGGTGCCTGCGATGAGTATATCGTCAATGGTATGGTCGAACTGTTCAAGGAATTGAAATAAGGAGGTAAACAGAATGAGTTTTAAGGTTGGTGCCGCCAAGGTATGTATCTCTCCTACAGCGGATTGTTTCCCGTTCCCGACCTTCGGTGATGCGGATCCGCGTTCAGCGATGCACGATGATATCTATACCAGAGCGGTAGTCATGGATAACGGGGAAACAAGAGCTGCCATAGTGAATTTTGATATGGTTTCAATCCCTGTGTTTGAGACAACGAGAAAACTATCTCAGAAACTGGTAATATTCCGGAAGAGAATGTCTTCATGACCGCAACACATAATCATGATGCACCGTTTGCAGGAAGCCCCGTACAGGGCGCAGGTGTAAAGCGTGATGATGATCTTGCGGCAAGGATGGAGAAATTCACGCAGATCGTACTGGACGGCGTGAAGAAGGTAATTGAAGAGGCGACAGCATCTCTGCGTCCGGCAAAGTATGGCTTTGACACCGGGGAAAGCTGGATCAATGTTAACCGTGATTTCCAGTTTGAAGATGGTTACTGGATGCAGGAACCGAACTTCAAGGCGTATGCGGATAAGACTTTGGCAGTCATGAAATTCGTGGATGAGAATGACAAGTTGATTGCGGCAGTACTGAACTATGGTTGTCATGCGGTACTTGGTTTTGTCGCCAAGGATGTGGACGGTAAGATCAAGGTTTCTTCGGACTGGCCGGGTTATGCGCAGAATTACGTAGAGCAGAGATTCGGGGACGGCGCAGTATGTCTGTGGACACCGGCGGCGGAAGGTAACCTGAATCCGGTATACAGTTCTACGTTGTATACATTCCTTGAGGATGGTTACGCGGTAGGTAAGCCGCTTCCTCCGGGAACAGCGTTTGTCCTGATGGAAGCTCTGGGCGGTCAGCACGCAATCGATGCGATCGGTGTAATAAACAAGATCACAGAGTACAAGGATGAACTGCCGATCCAGTATGCACGCGGGGAGTTTGAAATGCCTTCACAGAAACCTCCGGTAGGCGCGGACATGATGCGGAATCGTATGCTGGTGGATAACCTGTTACCTCTTGGCCCTAACGGGGAACGTCCGGTCAAAGATCTGGTTGTCATGGAAGATGATCCCGAACATCCGTTTGTGATGGAAATCAAGATCCTGAAGCTCGGGGATGTCGCGTGGGTCGGCGTACCGTGCGAGATTTATTCCGAGATCGGCAGAGATATGAAAGCTGCTTCACCGTGTCCGAATACTGTAGTCGTTACGCATACAAACACGAACTACAGAAGTTATATCCCGGATAAGACCGCCGCGGATCATCATACGTTCCAGTCTTACGGTGCCGCGAAGCCAGGCGCATGTGACGAGTATATCGTGAACGGAATGTTAGAACTATTCAAAGAAATCAAGTAATGCAAAACACACTGCAGGAGGATGACAAAATGAGTATTATAGCATTTATCAGTAATATTTATTTCATCCGTGACAGTGTGTTAAGAGTGTTTGAATACAGATTAAATCTGTAATAATTTTAGCGAATGTATGAGTAAGGAAGATAACTACAGTACAGTTGTCTTCCTTATGATATACGCATGGTTATTAATAAACAGGAGGGTATGTATGGGAATACGCAAGCCGGAAGTGCTGGAAATCGCGCAGAAGACCTACGCAATCAATGAATTCGGTATGGTTACCTGTTATCTCCTGATCGGAGAAGAAAGAGGTCTGTTGATCGACTGTGGGACCGGTATGTATAACATCCGGGAGATTGCCGACGAACTGTGTGATTTACCCTATGATGTCGTGATCACCCACGCTGACTTTGACCACTATTGTTCCATGGACATGTGGGATGAAGTGTGGCTGCATCCCGCGGACTGGCACATGATGGAACCGGAGTATCAGGAGCGTGCCCGGGAGATGTTCAAAGATTATCCTGCCATGATGGTCAAACCGGGAACTTTTGACGCCTACGATATTACGCCGGACCAGATGCGCTATCCGGAGAAGATGCCCAGGTTCCTGCCGCTTGCGGATGGTCAGGTATTTGATCTCGGAGGCAGGAAAGTAGACGTGATCCACACACCCGGGCATTCTGCCGGTGAAGTTGTTCTGATCGATCCTTCTGTACGTATCCTTTTCAGCGGCGATGCCTGCAACACCAACCTGATCCTGGTCAGGGAACTGGTGGGAAACGGCAGAGGAGTATCCGTGAATACAGCCTTGAAAGGATTACTGAAGATCAAGGCCAGAGAAAAAGACTTTGACCGTAACTTTAACGGACATATAGGCTATGGCGGCAGCACCGTGCACCGGAGCGTGCCGGAAGAAGTTCTGGATGAAGCGATTGAGATCCTGACCAGGATCCTGAAGGGAACCGCGGAAGTAGAGAAGTTCCCGGTATTTGACGGGATCTACGGTGAGTGGTCTACAGTAAATCTTGGGTATACCAGGATTAGTTTTGATCCGGAAAGATTAATTGATGAAGGGGAAGAACCTGCAGTTTAGGAGGAATTATGGGAGTCAGTAAACCGGAAGTACTGGAGATTGCGAGAAATACATACGCGATCAATGAGTTTGGCATGGCCACATGCTTTTTGCTGGTGGGCAGTGAAAGAGGACTGCTGATCGATACAGGGTGCGGTATGTACAATATCCGTGAGATTGCGGATGAATTGTGCAAGGTACCGTATGATGTCGTTCTGACACATGCGCATGGAGATCATTTCGGGTCTATGGACAAATGGGACGAAGTATACCTCCATCCGGATGATTTTGACCTGCTGGCACCGGATAAAGATGAACTGAATCATGCGAAATACGCGATGTATCCGGGAATGATGGCGAAGTTTGGAACTTTTGATGCGTATGATATCGTACCGGAACAGTTACGTTATCCTGAGAAGACGCCGCGTTTGCTTCCCTGTGAGGAAGGTTATGTGTTTGATCTTGGAGGGGGACGTAAGGTGGATGTGGTACATACACCCGGACACACACCGGGAGAGATCGTACTATTTGATCCGTACACGAGAATTCTGTTCAGCGGTGATGCATGTAACGTGAATCTGGGACTGACTGCCACCAGCGTAAATACTGCTTTGAAGGGTCTCTTGAAGATCAAGGCACGAGAGAATGAGTTTGACCGTAACTTTAACGGACATATCGGCTACGGCGGAAGTACCGTGCATCGCAGTATGCCGGAGGGTGTTCTGGACAACTGTCTGTATATCTGCCGGGGCTTGTTAAGTGGAATGCTGACCGGTACCGAAGGTCAGGCAATTGTACCTGGAGAGAAACCACGTTGGTCAGTCCGGCATGGAAATGTAAGAATCAGTTATTATCCCTGGAGATTGATAGATGATGGAGAGGAGCCTGCAGAATAATGGGAATCAGTAAACCTTTAGTGCTGGAAGTAGCACGCAACACGTATGCGATCAATGAGTTTGGCATGGCCACATGTTTCCTGCTGGTCGGCAGTAAGAGAGGACTGCTGATCGATACAGGGTGCGGTATGTACAACCTCCGTGAGATTGCGGATGAATTGTGCAAGGTGCCGTACGATGTCGTACTGACACATGGTCATGGAGATCATATCGGTTCCATGGATCGTTGGGATGAAGTGTGGCTGCATGAAGCGGACTGGGACGACTTGTCCATGGATAAGTTTGAAGAGAATCAGGCAAGATTGTTATCTTATCCGGACAGGATGGAGCCTTTCGGAAGCTTTGAAGCCTATGACATCAAGAAGAGCCAGGCACGTTATCCGCAGAAGAATCCCAAATTCATACCGTTAAATGAGGGACAGGTGTTTGATCTCGGAGATGGCTGGAAGCTGGATGTGATCCACACACCCGGACATACGGCAGGAGAGGTCGTACTGATTGATCCGACCACCAGGATCTTATTCTCCGGGGATGCCTGCAATGTGAATCTCGGACTGGGAGGAGCCAGTGTCAATGCGGCTTTGAAAGGTCTGTTGAAAGTCAAGGCAAGAGAAGCGGATTTTGACCGTAACTTTAACGGTCATATCGGCTATGGAGGCGGAACGATACACCGCAGTATGCCGGAGAGCGTGCTGGATGACTGCTTACATATCATGCGGGGTGTATGTGACGGAAGTATCATCGGCGAAGAACGTCCGGGATTCCGTCCGGGAATGCCCCCGAGATTACATGTAAATTACGGACATGTCCATATCGGTTATGATCCGGCAAGAATTATCGATGAAGGTGAAGAACCCGCGGAATAGGAGGAGACTATGGGAATCAAGAAACCAATTGTACTGGAGATCGCTTATCGTACGTTTGCGATCAACGAATTCGGAGCGGCCACTGCCTTTGTGCTGATGGGCACAGAGAGAGGTCTGGTCATCGATACCGGTACCGGAATGTATAATCTTCGTGAGATCGTGGATGAACTGTGTGGTCTTCCATATGATGTGGCAATCACGCACGGACATTGCGATCATATCGCCTGGGCAGACCAGTGGGAAGAAGTCTACCTGCATCCGGCAGACAACGATATCTTCTACGATATCAAACGTAATAAGGAGATGACGGCGAATTATCCCGGAATGATGGCGAAACACGGCACATACGATGCGTATGATATTCCGATGAGTCAGATTACTTTCCCGGATCATATGCCGAAGACGATACCGATGGAAGATGGCCATGTGTTTGACCTTGGCGGCGGACGTAAGGTGGATGTGATCCATACTCCCGGTCACAGTAAGGGAGAAGTGGTGTTTATTGATCCTTATACAAGGATCCTGTTCAGCGGTGATGCCTGCAATCCCAACCTGGGGATCCGGGCTACCAGCATCAATACTGCCCTCAAGGGTCTGTTAAAGGTAAAAGCACGCCAGGCAGACTTTGACCGGAACTTCAACAGTCATATCGGATACGGAGGAAGTACTGTGCATATCGCAATGCCGGACAGCTGCCTGGATGACTGCCTGTATATCATGAGCGGTCTGGTCAAGGGTGAGATCCAGCCGGAGTTTGCGGAATCTCCGTTCCGTCCGGGATCTGCGCCGATCTACTTTGTCCGTCACGGGGCAGTGCAGATCAGTCTTGATCCGGAGAGAATTATCGATGAAGGGGAAGAACCTGCAGTATAGGAGGAGACGATGGGAATTAAAAAACCTTTAGTGCTTGAAGTGGCACACAGAACCTACGCAATTAACGAATTTGGTATGGCAACATGCTTTCTTCTGTGGGGTACAGAGAGAGGGCTTCTGATCGATACGGGATGTGGTATGTACAATATCCGTGAGATTGCGGATGAGTTATGCCCGCTGCCGTATGATGTGGTAATTACACATAGTCACGGGGATCATTACGGGTATATGGATGCCTGGGATGAAGTATGGATCCACCCGGATGATATTCCGAATCTCACAGATGAAAAACTGGCAGCCTGGAAGAATCGCCCGACGACATATCTGGATATGATGGCAACATTTGGGACAACAGAAGCGTACGAAGTAACCCAGGAACAGTGCCATCATCCTGAACATGCGCCGAGATTGATTCCCTGCCCGGAAGGCACGGTATTTGACCTTGGCGGCGGACGTAAGGTGGATGTGATCCACACTCCGGGACATAGCGAGGGAGAAATCGTACTGATCGATCCAACCACAAGAATCTTATTCTCCGGAGATGCCTGTAACGGTAACCTCGGTATCCGTTCCACAAGTATGAATAAAGCGTTGAAGGGTTTATTGAAAGTAAAGGCAAGAGAGGCAGACTTTGATCGTAACTTCAATTCGCATATCGGTTATGGAGGCGATACAGTACATAAATCACAGGTTGACGGTATTCTGGATGACTGTCTGTATATCATGACAGGATTAGTCAAGGGAACAATCAAACCTGAGTATACCCCGAATCCATGGCGCCCGGGATCCGCGCCGGTCTATCTGGTAAAACACGGGAATGTCGTCATTACCTGTGATCCGGACAATATCATTGGTGAAGGGGAAGAACCTGCAGTATAAATAAGTATTACATGATATAGTAGTATCAAAGCAGTGAAAGGATATAAGATCATATGGCAAACAGATTACAAGTAGGCGCAGCTAAACTGTGTATTTCGCCGACTCCGGATATGTTCCCGGTACCGGTCGCAGTTCCCAACGCAATGTATGAAGAAGTGAAGGAAGGACAGGACCTCCACGTCCGCGCAATCGTCGCAGATAACGGAGAGAAGAGAGTTCTGTTCCTGGCTTTTGAAGCGGGAGGGGTACCCTGGCCGGATGAACTTCTTGGGTATTTAAAAGAGAGTTATGGCTTTGAGGAAGAAGACGTATTGTTGTCTGCTTCACACTGCCATTCCATGCCGAGAATCGATCATGCGAATAATCGTGATGCATACAGAGATCCGGCATCTCGTACAGATAATATGGGCAGATTCGCAACCATGGTCCTGCAGAAGGCTGTGGAAGTTGTCGGCCTGGCACTGAAGACCATGCGTCCTGCCAAGGTTGGCTACGGAGAGGGTAAGTCCTATCTGAATATCAACCGTGACCAGTTATTCTATGAAGGCTTCTGGATGCAGGGGCAGAACTGGGAAGGACCCAGTGACAAGACTCTGGCCGTTGTGGAATTTGTGGATGATGACAACAAGGTGATTGCGGCAATCCTGAACTATGCATGTCATTCCGTAACCAACTTTGTACAGAAAGACTATGACGGCAAGTATAAAGTATCCTGTGATTTCCCGGGAATTGCGTGTGACTGGCTGGAGAGACACTTCGGCAACGGCGCAATCGTCGCATGGCAGTCCGGCGCGGCAGGAAACCAGAATCCGGTGATGGCGTTCGGCGGCAGAAGATACGATCTGCTGGGCACTAACTATTCCGCGTTGAACGGCGGGACAATCGGAGCTTCCTATATCAACTGCATCACCATGGGTGAACAGCACGCCATCGATGCTTTACAGGCAATGGAGAAGATCGATACCTTTATTGAGAACCCGGAAATCAAGACATATCTGGGTGGTGTGGAATTCCCCGGACAGAAGTTCCCGGAAGGAATTGACCGCGCAAAACATCGCTGGATGGTGGACAATATCGCGTTTGGCCTGGAAGGTTGGACACCGGGCACACCGCTGAAAAAGGAACTCGCAATCATGGAGCCGAGCGGAAAGGTTATTCCGGGAAGAACACAGTTGTTTGTCATCGGTGACACGGCATTCTATGGATTTAACGCGGAGCTGTATAACGAGATCGCCATGTTGTGCAAACAAGAATCTCCGTTAAAGCACACGATTGTGACAACCCACACGCATTATACGATAGGGTACATTCTGGATGATGCGTCCAAGGATCACAAAGTATTCCAGTACTTTGGAAACATCCTGCACGGCGGCAGTAACAAGATCGTCCTGGATGGCATGAAGGAACTTTTCAGTAGATATTATAACGATAAATAACAAAAAACAGGGTACTCAATGATTGGGCGGCCTGGATAAACAAAAGTAAATGAATATTAGAAGTAAAGGAGTAACACATGGCAAAGCAATTATTGGTTGGCGCAGCGAAACTGTGTATCAATCCCGCACCGGAATTATTCCCGTTTGAATTATCTTTCTCCGGTGATCAATATACCGGTGTCAAAGAAGGACAAGACATCCATGTACGCGCAATTGCCGTAGATAACGGGGAAAAGAAAGTTCTCTTCCTGGGTTTTGAACTGGGAGGAGTTCCGGATCCCAAACGTCTGCAGAAACTGCTGAAAGAAAAATACGGTTATGAAAAAGACGAGGTGTTTGCCACGGCTACACATAACCATAGTGCGGTACGCGCAATCTCCCAGGATCCGGGACCGGTTCCGATGCCTCAGGATACCAGCGAAAGTGCCAAGGTCTATACCGAGTTCATGTTTGAGCAGATCGATAAAGTAACCGGACTGGCACAGGCGAATATGCGTCCGGCAAAATTCGGCTACGGCGAAGACAAATCCTACATCAACGTCAACCGTGACCAGCATTTCGATGACGGTTACTGGATGCAGGGACAGAATTTTGAAGGATGCAGCGACAAGACTGTTGCGGCGGTGAAGTTTGTTGGTGAAGACGGGAATGTGATTGCGGCAATCGTGAACTATGCCTGCCACTCCGTAACGAATTTCACTGCCAAAGATGTGGACGGCGGTTGTAAGATTTCCTGCGATTTCCCGGGAATTGCGAGCGGATGGCTGGAGAACCATTTCGGCAATGACGCGGTAGTCCTCTGGCAGTCCGGTGCTGCAGGCAACCAGAACCCGATCATGGCTTACGCGACACATCGTTATGATGTGAACGGTACGGTATATGGAGACAATACCATGAGTATTCCGGGTTCAACGTATAAGACTTGTGTGGTTATCGGTGAACAGCACGCGGTAGACTGCTTAAGAGCTCTGAAAAAAGCCGATGCGAATAAGTCCTGGGCTTCCATCAAGACATTGGGTTCAGTATTACAGCTCCCCGGTCAGGAGTTCCCGGAAGGAATCAATCGTGCACAGCATCGTCTGATGGTTGATAATATCCGTCTGGAGAATCTCGGATGGGCACCAGGTAAGCCGTTGGTAAAACATCTGGCGAATATGATTCCGGTGGATGAAACAGTACCTCTGAGAACACAGCTCCTGCTTTTCGGGGATGTGGCATTCTACGGTATGAACTGCGAACTGTATAACGAGATCGGTGTTCTCTGTAAAGAAGCGTCACCGTACAAACATACGATCGTGGCTACACATACAGATTCTTCCATCGGTTATGTCCTGGATGATGATTCCAAGGGCCGTAAAGTATTCCAGTCCTTCGGAAGAGTCAGAGAAGGAGAGAGCAACGGTATTATCGTCAAAGGTATGCTGGAACTCTTTGATAAGGCAGTAGAAGAATAAAACCGGATAACTCAGGTAAAACCAGTTCAAAGAAAAAGGTATTGAAGGAGATAAGACCATCAGCACCTTTTTTTCCGGATAATTTTATTTCTGGATATTTTTTCCACGGGTGCGGTACAGCAAAGCTATCAGCAGAATCATGAAAGATCCTCCAAGTGTCACAAAGAGATAGGTCATACGGATCATAGCCAGAGCAGAGGCACTCTGTACAGTAGCAGAGGAAGCAAAGCCTCCAAAAGACATTGCCTGACCCCAGATCACAGCACCGATACTGTTACCGATCTTCAGCAGGAAACTGTAGGCAGCTGTGCCGATACCAATGAATCCTCTGTCTGTTCCGGGAGCGGTCAGAGAATCTGCAAGGAGACCAAAAGCCATCGCACCGATCATGGAGGTGCCGATGCCTTTAAGTACATTGCCGGCACAGATACCGTAAATTGTCTTTGAGAAGATAGCCGTAAATAAAGCCCCAAGAATCATAAACACAGTACCGGTTAAAAAGATTCTGTATTTGGAGAACTTCCTCAGCAGCAGCGGCAGGATCACCAGAAGACAGAATAAGCCAGAAAACTGCAGACTTCCGTTAAGCCAGGAGAATAACTGCACATCATTCAAAAGATACTGGGCATAATAGGCTGCTGAGCTTTGCGAGATATTGCTGGACATATGAAACAGGACCATGCATAAACTGACAACGATCCAATTACGGTTATGGCTGAGGTAGTGCAGAGTATCCCGCATAGAAGGAAAACGGCGAACTTCCGTAACAGAATGCTTTTCTGTAAGATTACCGGCACAGAACAGATAGAAGATCACACTGAGAATACCGAAAATACTGAATGCCTTCGTCCATCCCGAACGAACAGCAATATCACCGCCGAAGAAAACGACGAGACGAAGAGCCAGAAAGCTGATGACCAACTGTGCGGAGAAAGCAAACACCATCCGGATATTGCCTAGAATACCTCGTTCTGCCTCATCATCGGTAATATAAGAGAGAAGGGATGAATAAGGGATATTCACACTTGTGGAGAAGATCGTACGGGCAAGATTGTAGGTGATAAACAGCCAAATCAGGGAACCGGTGATATCCAGTGAGGAAGGAACGGAAAACAGCAGTACGGAACAGATTGCAAAGGGAATGCACATACGCATGATCCAGGGCCTCGCCTTGCCCAGCGGAGATTTGGTACGGTCAATCACAAATCCCATGATTACATCACTGCCGGCGTCCAGAAGATTGGATATGGCAATCATCGAAGAAAAAAGCCCCGGCTGAATACCGACAATTCCGGTATAGTACATCGGTAACAGGGATGATATCGGGGCATAATGCAGATTACACGCAAAATCTCCAGACCCGTAAGCAATCTTTTCCTTCAATGATAATGGTTTATGTGTTTTGGCGGTGCTCATTATTTTCATTTTTTGCGTCTTTGCCGGAATAGTCAAGCGAACAAATTAGATAGTGTTATCAACTGGTATCCAGAAGAATTTCTTCTGATTTGATTCCGGCAATCTGGTTCATCTCCTGACCTAGTGTCTGTTCTTTTTTGCGTGGATAGGTGTATTTGGAATTAATCTCTCAGCAGGACTAACTCTTCAGGGCATCACCATCCAGAAGATACCGGCACTTATTGACCAGATCCATAGACCATTCAACACCATGCCGGGCAAAGGGATCATTATCGGATTCTCTTCTTCGGAATACATGTTCGGCTCTTTGTGCCCAATACAAGGCATATAACGGATCCTGTTCACAGCCGGTACCATTTGCGTAACAATCCGCGTATCTGACGTAGACATCCGCGTCATACTCTTTAGCGTCTTCACCCTCTTTGTTGACAATATCGACGCAGTGGGAATAAATCTGATAGGCTTCTTTCAGGTCCTGATTGACGTAAAATCCGTTCTTGTACATATCACCGATCTTGTACAAAGACGTAACTCTGCCCTGGAAGGCTCCTTTAGCAAAACATTCGAATGCCTTCGCATAGTCTACGTCACAGTCACGGCCGTAGTAATAACAGTAACCTAGATTCTCGATTGCCTGGATATCACCGCTGTCAGCCGCAATCTCGTACAGATCCATGGCCTTGCGGTAAGACTGTTCACCAATCTGTCCGGTATAGTATAGGGCACCAAGGTTACAGGCGGCGACACCGCTGCCCTGGTTGATCCCCTGAAGAAGGATACCTTCTACCAGTTCTCTGACGACCGGGGGCATAGGGTCTTTTCGCATATAACTGAAAATATTGTTGGGATAATCCAGAACATCCGCTTCCGGGTTTCTGTCAGCATACGCTATACCATCTCTTGCCCAGTCTTTAAATTCTTCCGGGATGTCTTCTTTTAACAGCAGTTTAAGATCAGCAACCACGGATTTTACCGTATATGTTAAGTCAATTTTAAACATCATTTTATTATTCCCCTTTCTGTCTACAGTTATAGTTTATCTGTATCCCTGCGCAAAAAAGACGCCTCCCATTTGCACAGTGGTGCTGAGTGATTGTCTATTTATCGGGTTTTTGTGACATCTGATCAACGATTTTTTGTGATAAAGGTCATCAAAGAATAAAATCAACGAACAGGATTCATTCCAAAAGGGTTCCTGTAATGATAGCCAGATCATAGCGTATCAGATTTTCTGATCCAAACAAATAACAATAAAGGGGCTGTACGAAACGGCTGACTTGTCCGTCGGTACTACCCCTGTTTTTTTATCTCGGTCAGAAGGACTCTTTGATCTGTGCTGATCCGTAAAGGAGCCCTTCTGTTTCTTTTTTCTCAGTCATCATCACGGTCATCATGATCATCATCGTCATAGTCATCGCGATCGTCGTAGTCATCGTGATCATCATCGAGGTCGTCGTCATGATCGTCGTGATCATCGAAGTCATCGCGGTCATCATCGGATCTGTCATCAATGTCATCAATGTCATCGGCATCCTCATGATCATCGTCTTCATCCTGCGGCTCTTTTTCGCTTTTCAGGATCTTTCCGCTTGATGCATCGACTTCATAATCATACTCCTGACCATCGGAATCAAATTCGATCTCATATTTCAAGATCCCGTCTTCGTATTCGAGTTCGATCTTGAGATCGGTGATCTGTGCTTCGCTTAAACCGGCATGGCTCAAGGCGTTTCGTTTTGCCTCTTCCTGGCTGATGATCTTATCCACGGATGGCGCAGCGGCTGATGTCGAAGTTGCAGATGATCTGGTCTTTTTCGAATGAAGGACGGCTGCGTTCAGTGCATCGATCTTGTATTCATAGTCGTATTCTTCATAGCGGAATTCCACTTCATAGATCATGCGGCCGTTTTCATAGTCCAGCTCGGCTTCATTGATGAAGACGTTGCTGCCGGAAATGCCGGCATGGTCAAGGGCAGCCTGTATGGCATTGCGGATGCCGATATAGGCCTGATCGCTCGGTTCGCCTTGTCTGTGCGTGATGCTTCCCTCGTTTCTTTTGTTGAGCAGATTGAGTTCATGTATGGTCAGTCCCGCAAGTTCTTCATACGTGTAAGTATTTGATCCGTCGCAGATTTCTTTGATCAGCTGTGCTTTGCCCAAAGAGATGCCATAGTCTTTGGACAACGTCCGGATCGCATCATCCGTAATGACCTGCTGGGAGAGAATGGAGCCGTTGTCGATCAGCTTTGAGATCTCATCCAGCAGTTCCTGTTCCAGATGTTCGCCGCTTTGCCAGTCGGTGTCAGAGACAGAGACCAGGATCGAATTGTTGATCTCATTGATATAACCTTTCCTCACCAAGGAACCGATCAGGGCGTTTACGGTGACCTTGAGATCCGATCCCTTGAAGTCCATGCCGTCAATGATCTTTTCGGCGTCTTCATTCAAGGCATTCACCTGCAGCACTTTTTCATTCCTGTTGATAGAGACCTCGATGCTCGGATTGACATCAAGACAGATCGTCGCAAAGGATCGGAAATTGGTCCGGTAAGTATTCATTCCCAAAAACATAAGCAGCAGACATGCCATAGCCAGCGACAGCTTGAAGAAGACCGGATAACGCTTTTCCTGAGCTGTGCCTGAGGCAAGATACCATTCATCACCTTTCGCTTTTTCGACCGACATATCATAGAGATCTTTCTTTTCGACGGACATCTGATCATCTCCGTCTTGAAGCAGTTTATTCAGTTTTTTATTTGTCAGCATATTACAATTTTCCTTCCAGTTCTTTTCTCAGTTTTGACAGTCCCCGGTGGTATTTTGAAAGTACCGTAGGAAGCTTCAGTTCCATGATCCCGGCGATATCGGCGAATTTCATTTCCGATACCGCACGCAAGAGGATGATCTGGTGTTCCTGATCGTTCAGCACTTTGAATGCCGCCGCAAGAGTCAGACGCAGCGAAGGATCGCTGTGAGATTCAAAGATCAGCTGACTGTCCAGATCTTCGATCGGAACAGGCATCATTTTCTGCTGTTCCCTGAATCTCATCTGACACAGGTTTCTGGCGATCGTGAAGATCCATGCCCGGGCCTTGCCCTTTCCACGGTATGTGTGAGCGGCTGCCCTGACCTTCAGGAAACAGTCCTGCATCACTTCTTCCGCATCATGTCTGTTTTTTAAGATCGATAATGCATAAGCGAAGATCGGACGGTACAGCCTTTCATAAAGACAGTTGAAAGCCTCCCTGTCATCCAGGGCGATCTTGTGAAGCAATCCATCTTCGTCGATCATTGACAGATCCTCTTTGTTCTCAGACATGTTCTCCTCCCCTATTCTTGTAATACAAGAATATTCTAAATCATAATTCATCGTTTTCCCTCTGTACGACGACGATGTTCAGACTTAAGATCTTCGCAAACGTTTTATCTTTCCATCGCCTTCATAAATACGATGCACAAAGGACCATTTTTATTGCACACTTTGAAAAGAAAACAAAAAACCGCCTCCCATTTGCACAGTAGTGCTGATTTCGGTAATTCAGGTTTAATACTATGATAGTATTGTCTAGGTCAGGTATACCTGTAACATAACGGTGAAAGATAATGATGAAGACACACTCCTATGTAAGAAAAATCGTATATATTGCAGTGATTACAGCGATCCTGGAAGCGGCCAAGTTTGCGCTGAATGCGATTGCGAATGTTGAACTGATCTCTCTTTTGACAATTGTGTTCACGGTATATTTTGGCTGGCAGATTACACTTCCTGCGCTGCTGATCTTCGCGGTGATCGAAAGTCTGTGGTGGGGAATCAGTATCTGGACTGTCACGTATTTCTATGTGTGGCCGGTCCTGATCCTGTTAACGGTACTGCTGAGAAAGCAGATGAGCCGGTTTACGGCGTCATGTTTATCATCGTTATTCGGATTCGGGTTTGGACTGTTGTGTGCCTTTACGACACTGTTGATCAGCGGAATGAATGCGGCTGTTGCCTGGTGGATCGCCGGGATTCCATACGATTTAGTTCATGGAGTCAGTAATCTTGTGATTGCGTTTGTGTTGTATGATCCTCTGATCAAGGCTTTGAGAAAACTGAATATCACAATATAAAAGAACCGTACATGATTGTACGGTTCTGACTTGTCTGGGAATTAACGTGAGGGATTGCGGTGTTCGCATGGTACACCGACCATACATCTTCCGCATCCTCCGCCGCCGTAGTGTTCTCTCAGATATGCGCCGTATTCGGAGCATTTTTTCAGGTTGCGCAGACCTGACGGTTCCATGGCTTTTGCGGGACAGTTTACACCACACTGACCACACTGGATACAGTAATCATAGATACCGGTATAGTCTCTTTCCGTGGCTGTAAATTCCTGGTTAGTGATCAGTGTCGCAATCGATCCGCAGGTACCTTTCTCCGTGATGATATGCCTGTTCATACCGAAAGTACCGATACCTGCCACATATCCGGCATGTCTGGTAGACCAGCTGGTCATGAAGTGTATATCTTCTATACCTCCGTTTTCACCCGGCACAATCGTTCTGCCCATACGGGGGTCTGTAACCGGGTTAACCACTTTGAGTCCGGCTTCCTCGAGTTGTTCCTTCAGTTTCATAGCCAGTTTCTGTGCAAGCGCACTGCCTGCCGGATAACCATATTTCCAGGCTTCGGTGATGATCTTGTCGGAGTTTGCCAGACGGCTGCGGATGTCTTCGGTATACGGAAAGAAGAAGACAATGACAGATTTAGCATTGTCCAGCCATTCCTTAGGTGTCATATAGCCTTCGCCGATCGCTGCCGGGTTATTCTTCAGTTCATCGAAAAGAGGGTCTGACGCAGACGCGAATCCGATGACAGGTTCTTCCAGGATCGGAACATCGACATTTTCTTCGGGGAGATGAATCGTATTCTCTGTGGTTGTGCGGAAAATCTCGGAGAACATTTCACGGATATCTGTATTATTCATAAGTTTTCTCCATCTCTGTTATCATCATATACTATATTCTTTTCCTGTCTCAAGGAGAAAGCAGAGGTACTGAGAAAGATATGGGTAATACCGGTAAAGGAATTCCGGTATTATAATAAAACTGTTAAGGAGGTTCTCGTATGACAGATTGTCTGGAAGTCATCAACACTCGTAGTTCAATCCGCAAGTATACCAATCAGCCGGTTCCGGAAGATGTATGCCGTTGCCTTGTTGAAGCTGGTTTAAAGGCTCCTACAGCCGCAAACAAGCAGGAGATCCATATTACCGTAGTAGGCAAGGATAACCCTGTACAGGAAGAAATCCAACAGGATCTCAATCCCAATGCAGAAGTAAACTTCTACTATGATGCGCCGCTGACCTTCTATCTGTCCGCAGATGAAAACTTCAAGTGGAGTGGTGTAGATGCCGGTATCGCTGTAGAGAATATGCACCTGGCAGCGAAAGCACTGGGTCTTGGCAGTGTGATCCTTGGCTGTATGGAACGTGTATTAAACGGGGAGAAGAAAGCCGAATATGCCAAGAAACTTGGTTTCCCGGAAGGGTATCAGTATTTTGTGGCAATCTCTGTCGGTTATGCGGACACGGAGAAACAACCGCATCCGATCAACTTTGAAAGAGATGTAACAGTTCTCTAGACAGACAAAAAAGAGACAGACAGCCCGGTATATTACCGGGCTGTTTCTATCCATCTCCGAGAGTACCACAACTGATTCTATGAATCAGCTGTGGGTGAATCGGGCTCTTCTTTCTGATTGCGGATGTACTTTTTGACAGCTTCGGTTGTCCTCTCGCTCACCGTTCCCAGAAAATAAGACAGACTCCAGAAATAAGGTTTCCAATAATACGGTCTTAACTTTTCAGGAAACTCTGATCGTATCCGCCGTGAGGACGCTGATTTATACGCATTCACGAAATCCGCAAGATTGATCTGCGGCGGTGCGTCAAACAGGATATGGATATGATCCGGCATACATTCCATTGCCTGGATCACGCAGTCTCTGTCCTTGAAGTACTGCTGTGTATAATCGATCAGCCGCTTTTCGATATCTCCTGTAATGACCGGATGCCGGTATTTGGTTACCAGCACGAGGTGATATTGGAGAAGAAAACAGCTATGCCTGTTCACATAATAACCATCACTTCGAATACGCATAAGTATACCTCTCAAAGACTGACAACTGAATCACTTTATGATATAATAATAGTACCATATAAAGCCAATATCTGTAATATTCCGGAGCTTACAACTGATGTATTATTCACGAAATGTTTTTATTCTCTCTGATCATCCCGCATACGATTACTTGTCGCATATCTCACACTGTGCAAATGATCTTTATAATGCCGCCCTGTTCAGAGAGCGTCAGCTCATGTCTTCTTCCAGAAAAGAAGTTGAAGACTATTCGGAAAACGAACGGGAGATACGGAATGAATTTGAACAGGCTGTTCCTCAGATGAAGAGAGTCAGGGCCATACCCAAAAGCGGGTTCGTTTCTTATGCTTTCCTGGAAGAAGAGATGCGTGTGACGAGGAACCCGGATTACTATGCGGAAGGACTTCCAGTACAGACAGCACAGAGTGTGATCCGGCATGTGTGTAATAACCTGAGATCTTTCTTTGAGGCTCAACGTGCATATACCAGGGATCCTTCGAAGTTTACTGCCCGTCCTCAGTTGCCTGGATATAAGCATAAAGGAGGTCTCTCTTCCTTTGATATCACGAATCAGGATTGCGTTATCCGCCAGAATAAGAAAGGGCATTATGCAGCCAAACTGCCGCTGACTAAAGAAACGATCTCATTAGGGAAGGATATCCCCGGAATACTGAAAGAAGTCCATGTGACACCGGTCAACGGAAGATTTCAGGTGTCTTTCGTATTTGACGATGGTGCAGCAGAACCGGAACTGGACGATAAACCGGAACGGATCACAGCGATCGATCTCGGAGTAGATAATCTGATGGCTGTGACGAACAACTGTGGACTGGAGAATCTGTTATACAAAGGAGGAGTGATCAAATCGGTCAATCACAACTACAATAAACGGGTCGCGGATATCGTCAGTAAACAGACTAAAGGTGGTACAGATAAATTCATTCCGACAGAAGAATACTATCGTGTAACGAACAGAAGGAATGACCGGATAAAGGATCAGCTGTTGAAGACCGGGAAACATTTCATCACATGGTGCGTAGAAAACCGTATCGACACTATCGTGATCGGAAAGAACCGGTTCTGGAAACAGGAGATCAATATTGGGAAGACAAACAACCAGAAGTTCATGCAGATCCCTTTTGAACAGTTAAGGAATATCCTTGTGTGGCAGGCTTCAAGACACGGGATCAGGATCGTAGAACAGGAGGAATCCTACACCTCAAAGGCAAGTTTTACAGACAATGACGCGATCCCGGAATACAGCGATGGGGAGAATCCTTCCTGTGTATTCAAAGGAAAAAGGGTCAAACGCGGACTGTATCAGACAGGCGACGGGACACTCATCAACGCGGACTTGAACGGAGCAGCGAATATCTTGCGGAAGGCGTTCCCTAGGGCTTTTAACACGGGAATTGACCCTGACTTTCAGAACATTCGGGTGATCCGGCAAGCGGAGTATGAGCAATGTCAGGTCAACCGCACAAAACAACTTCAAATGTAATCCTGGTAAAACAGGATATGGGAGACGTGGATCCCCTTGAGTAATCTGACTTAGCCAGACGAAAAGAAACCACGATCTGATTTTCAGAATCAGTCGTGGTAATTCATGTCATAAAGAGTGTACGGATTACTTACGCCACATATCCTTGATGATCCAGTCTTTTTTCTTCAGGTCATAGGGAGTACCGCAGTACGGACAGTGACTCTGGTGCATGGCGTCAAAACTGCCGCCGCAGGAAGGGCAGGATACACGGTGGATGGAGAAGCCTGGATCCGCATGTCCCTCCGCTTCTTTTTCCAGGATAAAGTGGATCGTTTCGTCCTTTTCTCGAACTTTATCACGGATATAGGTGTTGGTCAGGTAGGCGGTTCCTTCAACACGGAGAAGGTGGTCTCTTTCTTCAAATCTCTTGATATAGACAGCACCACGGTACTGCATATCCACAATATCATCAAAGTCTGAAAGATCCCTGTTTCCTTCCCAGACAGAGAGGGTATCCCGGTCATCCGCAAACGCGATGATCCGCAACAGGGAGATGATTCTGCCTTCAAAGGCTTCATAAGAGAAGTCAGGATCGTATTCCTTCATGAACTCCAGCATTTTCTTCCGGCTGTTCATCGTCTTGAGCAGAGGCATGGATCTTCCGGCTTCCTTGAATACCTTCATCATCAGGATCAGGCTGCGGCCCATATACCACAGGAACGCGAATACGACACCGTAGAAACCTCCGGCAAGTACTGCTCCGAGGATACGGAAGATCAGATCCAAATCATTCCAGGAAATAAAGAACAGGATGGCGAGTACCGTACCGCAGATTTTGCCGACTTTGATCATTTCCTTCTTCAGTGTATCTTCCAGGGTGGATCTTTCCACGATACCGGGTACGGTGTAATACGTGGATACACAGGGGTAGACTTCATCGGTTTCGAAGAATGTGCCGCAGTACGGACAGCCGTCTCTTGCCTGTAAGGCAGTCAGGGTATGACCGCAGTTAGGACAGGTATATTCTCTGTCTTCGTGTCCTTCTTTATCGACGAAGGAAACATACAGGTTGACCGGACGTCTGTACTTTTTTAGCTGTTTACCATTCTGCTGGTAGGTGATATGTTGTACAGCTTCCCGGTACAGGATTCTGGAAGAATAACCATTCTCAGACCGGTAGGAACATCCGCTGATATCCCCTTCGGAATATGTAAACTCTTCTTCTCTGACCGTGCCTGATCTCTTCAGACGTTTTTCCTGCAGGTCCAGAAAATAGCGAAGATCGCGGGATGCGGTGGATGGTTCGGTTCCGTTCAAAGACCATTCATGTAATTCACTGGTAAATTGATCGAGCTGCTGCATTTGTCGTCCTCCGGTTTTGTACTACTATATCACATACACTGTATAGTTAATCTTCGAGAGTAAAGGACTGGTAACCTTCTCCCTGGTTCATTTCCTGCACGGCAGAGAGAATATAAACGGTTGTGGGACCTCCGAACTTACTCCATGCTTCAATACCGCCGGGAGGGATCTCCGGGTCATTTCTGCCCTCGAAGTAGGCAGTGTTGATCTGCGCAAAGGTCTCTGCCAGAAGATCTGCTGTCTTTTCGTCTGTTTCTTCCAGAAGTCCCTGATATGTACGTTCATATGCCTGTCTGCGGAAGTATTCCCGGGCTTCCTGGGCCAGTTCTTCGTCAACGGATACGGTCTGGTACTGCAGTTGTCTGCCGTCCATGGAGATCTGCGCGTACTGTACAGGGGTTACCGACAGGGCGGAAGATGCGGCTTCCGTAAAGCCTTCCTCATGACATACATGCTGGATATGCATATGTCCGCAGAGACAGAGGATCACTGTATCAGGATCCAGGATCTTCATCAGGCTGTCCGCGTTTTCGATACGCATACCACCGATAAAGATCTGATGGGTAAGAATCGTCTGGTGAGTGAAGACGAGTATCTTTGCGCCTTTGTTTTCCGCTTCTTTCCGGGCCTCTTCCACAAAGGCCAGTGTCTTGTCAGAGAGTATGCCGACCTGGTCACTGTTGGCATCAATTGCCAGTATCCACAGATCCTCTCTGAGTTCATAGACATAACTAAAGGAATCCTCACTGGTAATACTTGCTTCGTTCAGACCGAAGTCTGCGTATGCTTCCCGGAATACCTCCGGTTTCATCGTTTCCACGATCTTGTACTGATCTCCTTCAAATCTGGCATCATAGTATGCCCCGAGGTCATGATTGCCGGGAATCACCAGTACCGGGATACCTGCATCCTCAATTCTTCTCAGTTTCTCGATCAGATCTTCGTGACTTTTGACCGCGCCGTTGAAGGTCAGATCTCCGCCCAGCAGAACAACATCTGGTTTCTCTTCAGTACACTTCTGTACGAAAGCTTCCGTGATCTCTTCAATCTTGTACAGATATCTGCCGTCTCCGTTACTCATGAGCTTCCGGAAAGCTTCACCGCCGTCATTCAGTGCCGGTGAGATATAGTGCGGATCTGTCGCAAAGATGATCTTTACCGGGGCTTCCGATGTCTTTGACATCCTGTTCTTGCTTTGACACGCGAAAAGACAACTGATACACATACACAGGATCACAAAATACTTCTTCATACCGGAATTATATCAGTGTGATTCCTTTCTGGTAAGATACTGTGAAATAGGTGATTATGATCCTTTGTTGTTGTAGGACAGACTGTTTTTTGCGAAGATGAAGGTGGAATGAATAGGATCAAACACGAAATACTGCGGAGTCTGAGAGAGCGAGTTTTTGTCGTGCTGAAGATTGCGGCAATCCTGTCTCTTGGCTTATGCGGCTGTACGGAAAGCAGTCAGGAGGAACCTCTTAAGGCCGTGATTACTTCGGATCTTCATTTCACTATTCAGCCGGAGATCAACGGGGATATCGTCCCGGCAATGCCTTATGCCAGGGAGATGACAGAAGTGATGTCTGCGCAGGTCATGGAAATGAATCCGGATGTCTTTATTATGACCGGAGATAATACCAACAGCGGCAGGAGAGAGGATATCATTGCTTTGGTGGATATCCTGCAGAAGATCAAGAATGCCGGAATACCGGTGATCCTTACTACAGGAAATCACGATAAAGATCAATGCACGAAAGAGGAATATGAAGAACTGTATTTCTCCCTGCTGGAACCGGAAGAAAGAGATACTGAGACATTAAGCTATAGTAAAACCATAAACGATACAGTTTTTCTGGTCATGGATGATAGTTTCTGTACAGAAGGAACAGGCGGACAGTTTCCGGCTTCGACGATGACCTGGCTGAAAGAAGTACTGAAGGAACACAAAGATCTCGGGCACAGGATCATCTTCCTGTCACATCACAGTGTCCTGACGGAAGACAACCGGGGATATTACCAGATACAGAATCAGGATTTGTACAAGTTATTGAAGAAGTATGGTGTAAAGCTGTGTTTTACCGGGCATCAGCACGCCCAGGTGATCCTGCATAAACAGAAGATGTATGAGATCATCTCCGGGATGACACTGACGAGTCCGCACAGACTGGGTATACTGGAGTGTCATGGCAGGGAGGTTGTCTATCATACCGAGCTTCTTGATATAACACGTCTGGATGCGCAGGCACGTACTGCCATTGAAGAAGGAGAGAGGCAGCGCAGCGAAGAGATGCGGGATATCTTCTTACAGATTCTTGTACGGGAAGGTGTGGGCAGCGAGCGGATCGACGGGACAATGAATCTGGTCATGCGTTATCTGGCATGGCAGGGTGAGGGCGTGATCGGAGATCATGTTCAGGAGATCACACAGGACGCATATTACCAGGATATGATGACAGCACTGAAGGATACGAACTACGGGCCATGGATAAGCAGTATTCTGAATGCACCGCCGCTGCCGGCAGATCATCTGGAATTTACGTACTAAAGTAATTGTTGTACAGACGAGAAAAAAGAGACGGATCAGGTTAACCCTGTCCGCCTTTTTCTGCGACTCTGCAGTTTCTTCGTAATTGCCTGGAAAACATCCATCTAGAACTGTTCCGGCAAAAGCATTGGATAGATACTGCGCTTGTTCAGATAGATATCTTTAACAAATACTTCATTCTTTTTAAAGAATCATTTTTTTGATTTCATCATAATATTTTCTTGCGACCGGGACAGGAATATTGTGAGTCTCTGCTTTTCGAATCAATGCACCAAGAAATGTATCTATTTCTGTTTTTCTTCCAGCTTCAACATCTCTGCGCATGGAACTGGTCGCACTGGGAACTTGCTGAACTGTAATGAAGTCCATACGTTGTTGCACGGTATCCGGAGGAAGCTTGGCCCCGCAGGCAAGTGCGACATTGTACGTCTCCTGGAAAAGGGACTGAAGATCATTCTTGTATGTTTCGTTCTCACGTATTTCCCCTGCGTTGGTCAGATATCTGGTAGTAATCGTATTAAATCCGCAGTTTTGAATGAATTTTATCCACATTTCTGCATAGGCGTCTTCAGAGTAAGAACAATGGTAGCCTGTTCCTGATACATATTCATATACTTTTTTCGCAGCCGCGATATGCCGGTCGTCATGGAAGCGGGTTCCCACGATCAATCTTGAGTTCCATCCATTCTGGCGTATGGAAAAATCCGGCTCGGCAGAAGATATCGTATAGATAACTGCATCGACAATACGGTTTTCAGGGAAGCGTTCAGACAGATAATCAGCAGCTTCTATTCCGTTCATGACCGGAATGATGATTGTTTCCTTATCTACGCAGGGAGAAATCTGTTCACAGATTTGAGATAACGAATAGTTTTTGACACAGATAAAGATCATGTCCTGAGGAGGAAGTGCTGAACCGTTTTCTTCAACATATCTTGCCTTGATACATAATTCACCGTAAAGATCGCTGTGAAGAAAGAGCCCATACTTTTTCAGAAAATCTTTTCTGTTTCCATGTGCGATCAGTGAGAGTTCCGTAGATTGTTCTTGTCCAAATACCCCGGCCAGAGTACCGCCGACTCCGCCTACACCGGCAATACAAACTTTCATGTAATACCTCTTAATTCATCAATATGAACACGCAATGTATTTATATATATAATTGAAACATAAAACAATATAACTATTTCAATAGTAGGCAATAATACATGATTCGTAAACATGAGAAGAGATTCTTTTATAATACACTTTGATCAGCTTAGATACTCTTTTCCAGCGTGTGATTACTTCGCTTAACTTGTGTTAAGCAAAAACAATCAATCCTTTTAATGCCAGATGATTTAAAAACAGAAAGAGTACGTGGTGAATGAAGAGAAGTATGGATAAAAATGAATTATATTACTCAGACAAGATGAATCTGCCGGGTTTCGTTTCTGATCTGTTTTACATATTGTTTGATCTTCTGACTGATCTGTTCGCTTTCGTAATGGTGAATATAGTGACCACAATTCAGAAATACAATTTCTGTGTTTGTCATTTCCGCAAACTTTTTTTCATTTTCGATCCAATTCGCAGATACCTGTTTGCCATCCGAAACAAACATCAGGACCGGGCAGTCTATCTTACCGCCAGACCCGACAATCTCCGCATTCTTAATCACCGCAGCAGCCTCATTAACATAACAGTTGTTCATGGCATTCCGCCGTTTCAGGATCTTGTGCTGCCGTATCTGTTGTTTATCCAGTCCGCGATTGCTGATCGGAAGCCAGAATAACAGACCATACGTATTGAGTTTCCGCATAGTCTTCATTGAGCGTATACGCTGATCAACTTGTTCGGGAGTCCATTCTCTATAGGTCAGGGGTGTTGCCATATCCAGTCCGATGATCGCTTCAACATCCTCCGGATATTTTTGTCTCCAGCGGATGGCTTCCAGTCCGGACATGGAGTGAGGTAACAGGATAAACGGACCTTCTTCACCGGCCTCTTTCAGAGCTTGTCTTTGAAGGGATACCAGGGAATCAATATCACAGGGACCTTCATACAGATCGGAGTATCCGTAACCGAATTTCTCAATCACGATGATCCTGAAATCATCCTGCAATTTCTCGTACAGGATTTTAAAGTCATATACGGGAGCGATTGTTCCGGAACCGGACATAAATACTAGTTTAGGTTTATTCTTTTGCCCTGTTCTGAAGATATGCATCTTATGGTCATTTACTGTAACATAGTCCATACTGTACCTCATAAATATCCTAATAGAGATAATAACAAAGCCAGAGTGTTATACAACAATATTTAATCCTTCCGGCTTATTCATATTTCTTGTTCTGAATATATTTATTCAATAATTATCTACTACACGATAGTCCATACGGCATCTCTGTAAAAAAACAGAACAGGGAATAATCCCTGCCTGTTATTTGGGGGTATAAGTGGAAAGACAGTATACATTAACTATGTGGTTATTGTTTTCAATCTGTCCAATTTTGTATTATCAAGTTACTGAAAATAAGGATAGAGTCTCTGCTGGAAAATCGGTGTCCACCATTCAAGATAGCCCTGTTTGGTCGGATGTACTGTGTCAGACATCCAGCGGAAGAATTGTTTATCGGGAACTGCATTACAGTCAGGATCATCCCACAAGTTCAGGTAATCGACATCCCATTTTTCAGCGATAGTTGTCATTTTATCTTTCATGGCAGCATAGGCAGCACTATTATAGAGTGATTTTCCGCGGAAAGCAGGGTTGGAATAAACGAGTACCGGACAATTCCATTCTTGTTTACAATAGGCAATCAGTGATTCCATACCACCTGTAAAAGTTGTGTCATCGATCTGCGTGATATCAAAGCCGTTGCTTAATTCTCCGAGATCAGAACCGGCAGTAGAATCGTTGGAAGACAACTGGATAACGACTGCATCTACTGCTGTAGTGTGGTCATATTTGCGCAGACGAGGGTTATAGGAAGTACCTTCTCCCATCATGCCCGGGATATTCGCTACTGTTGTAGCGCCCATAACTTCTTTGATTACATTGCATTGATCAATATGCTCAATGTAGTCGACATAAGAGATACCTTGTGAAGCATAGCCCTGGGTAACAGAAGAGCCAAGAAAGAGTATTGTCTTTCCTTTGAGAGGGGAATCAGCCAGAACGGTTTGATTTTCAGGGTTGTAACGGCTGTGATTGCCAGGCTTGTTTAACCCTGTCGTATCACAAAGTGTCTTATATCCGGCAACACCGCAGGCACATCCTATTGCCAGGATTACAGCCAGAACCCATTTCAGAATACTTTTTACCGGATGAATAGATGCGGCTTTTCTGGTCGCTTCCACATTGGATAATTCTTTGGGCAGAGAAAGTTCCTTTCCTGTCAGAGCATTTTCCAGTCCTTCTGCAATCACCGGGAGCCATACTTTGTATCCTTTTTTTGTAGGGTGGATCTGGTCGTTCATACAGGAGAATTTCTTGACCGTTTTCTGATTGACTGACTCGTTATCCCAAAGGTCAATAACACTAATCTTTTTTTCTGCAGCAATACCTTTTAAGGCTTGAATCATCTCTCCGTATTCTTTTGAGGCATACTGAGGATTGGTGTAAAAGACCACAGGACATTTCCATGTGTTTCTGGCATAGTCAATTATTTCCCTGATAGCTGTTTCAATCTCCTGCAGAGGATATTTCTTCGTGGCGTCATTGGTGGATAATTGGCAGACAAACAGATCACAAGGCGTATCGGAATTGATCTGCTTCAGGCGTGAGATGTAGCTTTCACCCAGTAGAGATTTCTTGTCGACAAGAGTTGTTCCGGAAACAGCTTCTTTAACGATATTTGCGCCATATTCTTTTCCGATCATATCAGCAAAAGAAACTCCTTGGGAGGCAAATCCCTTAGTAACAGAAGATCCCAGGAAAATAATATTCTTCCCGTTTAGAACGGATTCCTTCTTTTCCTTGGACTGATGAGGAATATTGCCGGTATTGAGGAATCCAAGTTTCTTCAGAATAAACAGGATAATCAATATGACAAGTGCAATTAAAACATAACGTGAACCGAGATTTTGAATGCCGCGGCGGGCAAAGGTTGCGATGGTAGTTTTGTTAACGCCTGCAATAGTTGCAGGAAAAGGTTTTAATACAAGGGTAACCAGAGCATAAACAAAATTTGCAAGCCAGGTGATAAATGAATTCATAACACAGTTCTCCTTTTTCGTTGAATCTTTTTGATCCAAAGCGCTTTGCTGATTTCATTATAGTTTGGATGGTTATACAACAAACGGAATGGATTTCAAAATTCGATGAAAAAAATTCATTGTTTTGCTATATTGAAAAGGGAGGATTGTGATGAAATTTCGTGATATTGATTATTTGCTTGCACTGGATAAAAATCGCAGTATAAAAGAAGCCGCTAAAGAGCTTTATGTTGATCCGTCCACATTATCTAAGTTTCTATCTAATCTTGAGGAGGAAGTGAATACACCGCTTTTTATCCGCAGCGGACATAAAATTGAACCTACCGAAAGCGGAAGAATCTATATCACCTTTGCCAGGGAAACCAAAGAACGGCTAAAAGAAACACAAAAAAAGATTCATAGAAATAATCTTCGGTCAACCCTGCGGATTGGGGTTCCAATTAATCTGACTCCGGTGCTCAGTGAAGCGATTATTCGCTTTCAAAGAGAAAATCCCCATGTGTATATTGAATTGTTTGAAGATATATTCCCTAATCTTGAATCAGCTGTAGAGCATAATCTTGTGGATCTTACAATTCTTCCGAACAAGGTTGAAGGATATTCCTTCTACTCGGAGAAACTCTTTGACGAAGAGGTATTTGTTGTTTTACCAACCCGGATAAAACCGTTCATCCAATATCATGACGGTGAATATAATCATATTGATTTAAAAACACTGGAACACGAAAATTACGTGATTCCTTATGAGAATACGGAGTTTCTCCTTCAAATCAACAAGATATTCAAACAATTAGATTTTAGCCCGTCAAACTGGTTGTATACAAAAAGTCATTCTTCGGTTTTTCTTAATTTACGGGAGTATGGTCCGGCATTTGTCATTATGCCGTATCCGTTTTTGAAGAAGAACTATTCTTTTTATAAAAACACCTTGTATCGTTTCACTGAAGAAGCAATTCGTATCCCTTGCTATTGTCTGATGAATCAACATGCTTTACGTGGCGGGAACGAACAAAAGTTTCTGAAGATACTGAAAGAGACACTCTAAAGGGTGTCTCTTGTTCATATGCTATATCTTGCAGTATGGATAATTCTTCTGGTTTAGTACGGGTACTACATATGCTCAGGATAATCAGTAAGCAGAGAATGATGAAACCGGAGCGGAAGATTACTTCAGTTCCATGTCTTCACCTTTTCGGTAACAATCCTCAGTTGACAACGTTGATTGGATTACCGCTGCGGTAGGCTTCAATATTCTGCCGGATGATGCTGACAAGACGTTTCCGGCTGTCTGCGGCTTTCCAGCCGATATGCGGTGTCAGGATAACGTTGGAAAGCGTGAACAGAGGGCTGTCTTCCGGCAGTGGTTCTGTTTCCTGCACATCCAGGGCGGCACCGGCAATCTCTCCGTCACGTAGTGCTTCATATAGTGCTTTTTCGTCGATCAGGGCACCTCTGGAGGTATTGATCAGACACGCGCTCTTCTTCATTTTGTTCAATGCGTCTGCGTCAATGATATGCCGGGTGGCTTCAGTCAGCGGACAATGCAGGGAGATATAATCGCTTTCTCTCAACAATTCATCAAGTGATACATGTTTGATACCGTCCTTGTCTTCCTTCCGTGTCCGTGTATAGACCAGGATATTCATACCCAGACTTAGGGCAGTGCGGATCACCAGGGAACCGATATGACCTTCACCGATCACACCTAGTGTTTTCCCGTAGACTTCGTTATGAGGAACACGGAGATGATCAGTGAAGTTTGACTTGTCACCCCGCTCAAGCATGGCTGACTGGATCTGCATGGAGCTTGACAACATCAGCAGGAACATTACCGCCATTTCCCGTACGCTTTCCGAGGAGTAGGAAGGAACGTTACAGACGGTGATACCGTGTTCACGGGCAGCCTGGATATCCAGGTTGTTATATCCGGTACCGGCTTCCACAATCAGCTTCAGCTGCGGGGGAAATGAGGCGATCATCTCCCGTGTGACCGGATTCTCCTTGGTAATCAGGATATCCGCATCCTGAATGCGTTCCGACATTTTTGTTTCATCTGCGTCTTCGTAAACAACAACTTCTTCTGACAGTTTTGAAAAATCCAGCAGTTGATCGTAGTTCATCTTTTTTCCGCACAGGACGACAGTCTTCATGATTATTCTCCTTAAACTCTGTCTACATCATAACATCTGCCGAGGGAATTCACCTGCCTGGAATTATTGGATTCTGACAGCAAATGTAAACCGGTATGTTACATTATGAACAGGAGAGTTTCTTGAAACTACTGCAGAAAGATCTGAAAATATAATCAGACAAGGAAAGGAGAACCTTAACCTATGAATGCACTGGGAACGAAAATTGCCGGAAAAAGAAAAGAACTTGGAATGACACAGAGTGAGTTTGCGGAAAAACTCATGGTGACCAGACAGACAGTCAGCCGCTGGGAAGCCGGTACAGTGATGCCGGATATTGAGAAAATCGCAGATATCGCTTCTCTGTTGGAGGTCAGCTGTGATTACCTGCTGAAGGATGAACAAACGGAAGATACAGTGCCTGTACGCGGAATCAGCCGTCTGATTCAGAATACTATGGGAAGACGTGTACGCCTGAATTTCTTTGATGACGAAGCGGACATTGATCTGTATGACACGGATTGTACAATACTGGATTTTGAAGGAAACTGGATGAAGGTCGCTGCCGAAACAAAGAAGGGACATATAGAGAAACTGATCCCGTTGTCTTCTGTAATGTCTTTGGAAATACTTGGGGAGGATGCGTAGATGGAGTATCTTGGATTTATATTCGGAATCTTCGGGTTACTTGCGTATTTACAGATCTCTCCGCTGAAACGCAGAATGGATAAACTGGAGGAAGAACTGACACGGACAAAGGGAACATCTTTCCACGAAGACCGTCAGTCTTTGATGAATGCAATATGTTCCTATACCGGAGAAAAAGTGATTCTCACACTGAAAGAAGATTACATGGATGCGGATATCGTTAGTTACGGGAATACAAAACACGGGTCAAATACGATCCTGGATGCGGATGAAGACTGGATGCTTATACGAATTGAAACACCGAAAGGAAACAAGCAGAAACTGATCCGGATGGAATCGATCCAATCTGTATCCCCGGAACAGAAATAGACCAGTAAATATTAAAGCCCGGATTTGTTCCGGGCTGGTGACGGTAACACTGTTGCAAAAGCAATGAATTAAGTCAATGATCAACTGGCATGTTACCATGTAGAAAAGGAGACGGCAGTATGATCGAATTAAAAAAAGAACTTTTTAAAGTAATGCCCCATACAGATGCAGAGTTCACAGGTGAAGGTGTTGCGAGAGTCTGGAAGACCGATTCCCTGGAGCCTGATATCAATACCTATGCCGGTGTCATCGGTTCTGACTTCCACAACGGAACAATTGAAGTGGATGTATGCGGAAAGCTTTTATCAGATGCGCCGGACTATGCCAGAGGATTTATCGGAATCGTCTTCCGTGCTGCTGATGACGGACGGGAGTTTGAATCATTCTACATTCGTCCGACAAACGGAAAAGACTGCACTGATCCGGTCAGGAAAGCACATGGATGCCAGTACTTCTCATTCCCTGGATACACGTTTTCCTATCTTCGTGATTTTGGGATCACAGATTATGAAAACAAGGTAGATACGATTGCTCTGAATGAATGGAGTCATATCAAGGCCGTAATCAAAGATGATACGGGAATCTTCTATGTGGATGATGTCAAAGTGCTGGAAGTGAATGGTTTCAAACACGGGCCGTTTGCCAGAGGCAACGTCGGACTGTACGTGGACATCGGAACAGACGGGTATTTCAGAAATCTCAGTATTCAGTATGATGACTGAGTGATTCAGTTTAAGGACGAAACTATAATAAAGGTTTTTAAAGAATGTCTTGGAGTCAAAACCTTATAAGATCAATCAACTACTGGTAAAGAATATTCAGCACCCCTCAAACTCCCGCTCAATGTGGGAGCATTTATTATCTACGCTGATAATACGTGGTTCTGTACCTGCCATTCTTTTATGAGAGCATTCCGCATTTTCAACCCCTCTGGTTTGGTACTGCTGTATTACCACAACTAAATATTATTACATGTCACTTCCGATTACTCTCTCCTGAAGCGGTACATCCCGGGTCAGGCAGGTAAATGACTGGTATTGGTTTTCTGGCAGAACCCTATAATGATTGTTCCTGTGTTGAAGAGATTCTCTTCCTGACCACAAACTGCATGTATAGAATACACAGGACAGCTTGTACAAAGGAAGACGCAGGAGTTGCCAGTCCTACCTTGAACAGGGATACAGGTACCTGTTTAGACATGAAGTAGGAGAAAGGCACACGTACACCGAAAGCCCCGATAATACTTTGTGACATGACAAACTTGGTATATCCGCATCCGTTGAAGTAACCGGTATAGCAGAAGAAGATACTGACTAACATACAGTCAATTGCGTAAGCTTTCAGATACTCCCAGCCGGCTGAGACGACCTGAGGATCCTTGGAGAAGATACTGCACAGGAGATCCCCGTGGAAGTAGGAGAGATACGCCATGACAGCGCCAAAGGAAAGCGAGACAATGATGCCGTACAGTAATGCCTTGTTTGCGCGGTCCATCTTGCCGGCTCCGTAATTCTGGGCTACAAACGCAGCCATGGATTGACCAAACGCGCTTGGCATCAGCATCACAAAGGCACAGACCTTTTCGGCAACACCTACACCGGCACTGGCAATCAGTCCCAGGGAGTTGACGATTGCCAGGATGATCATGAAACTGATGCCTACCAGCAGATCCGCGAAAGCGATCGGGAAACCAAATTGGATGATCCTGCCCGTGATCTTACGGTTAAAACGGATATTACTTCTCTGAAAGGAAAACGGCAGGGGAATCCTGCGGATCAATAACAGGGATAACAAGACACTGACAGCTTGGGAGAATACGGTTGCCATAGCGGCTCCGGCAGCTCCCAGACCCATACCTTTGACCAGGAACAGATCACCGAAGATATTTACTACTGCCGCAATAGCTACGCTTAACAGAGGTATACGGGAATTGCCGATACCACGGAATAAAGAACCCAGAAGGTTATAGGCAGTGATAAATACCAGACCCAATGAACAAATCAGTAAATATGCGCAGGTGCCTTCATAGGCTTCTTCCGGCGCGTTTAACAGGGACGCGATTCCCCTTGTGCCAAGGGCCATGATCACGGACAGAATCACCGCGAAACCAAAAAAGAATACTATACTTGCGCCGACGGTATTTCCTGCCTGTTTCCCGTTTCCTTCACCGATCTGCTGTCCTAACAGGATCGTTGTTCCCATGGCTAAACCAGCGATTACACCGGTGATCATCATCAATGTCTGTGCCCCGGTAGAGACAGCGGAAACATCTGCGCTTGTCGCGTATCTGCCTACGACCATCAGATCTACGGCACCGTACAGTGACTGCAGTAAAAGCGCCAGTAATACCGGTAATGCGAACGTTAATAGTGGTCCAAGAATCTTTCCTTCTGTAAAATTTCCTCTTGTCATGTAGATACCTCCAAAAAAATAACCGGATAAGATACTGATATCTCAATCAGTGCCTTATCCGGTTCATCATTTCCCTGAATGACTCGCCTCCGAGCATTCACTATCATAATCGATTTTAAGGAAATGTCAAACCTATAATTGAAAAGGACCGGTATTACCCGGTTCTTCAGGATTATTCTTTTTCCAGAGCCAGAGTTCTGGTGGTGAGGTCACAGACAGAAGCCGGTCCGTAGTACTGGATCGCACCCGGATATGTATAAGCGGTTTCTACAGCCCAGGTTTCTCTGTTCGCTTCAAAGTACTTGAACGGTTTACCATCCAGTTCCACCAGAGCTTTACGGATCACAGGCTTATCTTCACCGTGTCTTCTTTCCATGTTCATCATCTTTGTGATAGGCATACCGCCGGCTACCCATTCTTCCGCAGGTTTGGACAGATTGGAGATCTTAGAGAGATATCCTGTATATCCGTACTGGATCAACATGAATGCGTTGTAGCCAAGGGAGTAACAGTAATCCGCGTCAAAGTTGGACGGGAACGCGCATCTTCCTTCATAACCGAAGAAATGATGTTGGGCACTGAATTTACCCTTGTATGTGCCGGCTTTCTTTCTTTCGTCTAATTTAGCCTTGACCATGGCGGAGAATAACTTCTCGGATTCAATCAGAGATACCTGTACGTTGCCGTGAGGATCTCTTTCCAGGAATAACTGCTGCTGGATCGCTTCTGGAAGAATCGCGAAGACAGCCATGGATTCCTTGGTCAGACCGTTTTCAATAAAGGCATACTTCTCTGCCCAGGTAGTCAGGGCATTGAATTCATCGGCTTTCTTACCTGCCAGAAGTTCGTTGATCTCCTGGATCAGTACAGAGAATTCCGGAACGAATTCCACGACACCTTCAGGGATGATCGCTACACCGAAGTTCATACCTCTTTCCGCTCTGGCTTCTACCGCATCAGCGATATAATCCGCGATCTGGGAGAGAGACATCTTCTTCGCCGCGACTTCTTCAGATACCAGGCAGATGTTCGGCTGGGTTTCCAGTGCGCATTCCAGAGCAACATGGGATGCGGAACGGCCCATAACCTTGATGAAGTGCCAGTATTTCTTCGCAGAGTTAGCGTCTCTTTCGATATTGCCGATC
>JAFRMA010000089.1 GCA_017430925.1 Solobacterium sp.
CCATGGGATTTGTTCTTTTCGGATACTGGTTCAAGAATAACGAGGAGAAGATACGAAGCTTGTTCTCCGGTGCGAAAATGTATATTCCCTTAGGCGTTTATCTTTTCTTCATTGTTCTGAATCTCACGGTATTTGAACGGAAAACCATAGATGTACACACGAATAAATACTTTAATTATCCGGTAAACGGGGCCATGGTCTTTACGAGTATATTGTTTCTTTTCCTGATTGCCGGCTATTACAATGAGTACTTATCCGCAGAAAAGAACTTATCTGATCATAAAATTTCGGTAAAGAATATTTTCTCCTGGATTACTTTTGTCGGACAGAATACTCTGGTCTTCTACATTACCCATTCTACCCTGAGAAAAATCGGAAGGGCATTTCTTTCTCTCTTTGGAATTACTCTCCCGAAGAATACACCAGCTTTTATCATGACGATGATCATCTTGTGTTTCTCTCTCACTGTTGAATCTATGTTCATCAACAAGTATCTGCCGTTTGCGGTGGGAAAAAGGAAAACAGGGTAATATGAGTCGATGTGACACAGAAGCCATGACTCTCATATACAAATCACCAATACCGGAAGGAGGTAAAACATGAAGAAAATCGGTCTGATCGGAGGCTTAAGCTGGCAGTCTACTGTAGATTATTATCGTGTGATCAACGAAGAATCCAACCGTCGTCTCGGAGGTAAATCCACGGTGGAATCCATCATCTATTCCACAGATCTGGAAGAGAAGTTCAATCTGGTCACCAACAATGATCTGGATACACTTACCAGGGAATTCATTGAGATCACCAACTCTCTGGAGAAAGCCGGTGCTGATGTTGCCTTACTGTGTACCAACACCATGCACATTGTTTTTGACGAGATTCAGAAGAACGTGAATCTCCCGATGATCCACATTACTGACGCGACGGCTGCCGCAATACAAAGCGCAGGACTGACCAAGGTGGGCATCCTCGGTACGACCTACACCATGACCCAGCCGTTCATCATTCAGAAACTGAAAGATGAATACGGCATTGAATGCCTGGCGCCTGAGGAAGATGAAATGGCTGAAATCATGCGTGTCATTGAAGAAGAACTGACATATCACATCCTGAAGGAATCTTCCCGTGAATACTATGTCAATATCATCCGGAAATTACAGGCACAGGGTGCTCAGGGTGTGATCCTGGGATGTACAGAGATTCCTCTGTTGATCCATCAGGAAGACAGTCCGATACCGGTCTTTGATACGACGACACTCCATGCCCTGGCAGCTCTGGACTTTGCGATGAAAGAGTAAATCCAGATCAACTGTGATAACATATACATGTTCAGGTATCATACCGGACAGTTATTCCGGGAGGCTAAGACAATGAATTATAAAGTAGTACTTCTGGCTGTGATTGGTTTGTTCTTCCTGTCCGCGTGTCAGAAAGAATCAAATCACATGTTAGATGGAGAAGGCAGTGCTATGAAATACAGACAGATCTCCCAGGAAGAAGCGAAGAAGATCATGGCTGAAGAAGAGAACTATGTCATTCTTGATGTACGTACACGGGATGAATATAACTCCGGTCATATCCCTAAGGCGATCTGTATTCCTGTGGAAACCATCACCACGGACATGCCTGCAGAACTGCCGGATAAAAACCAGATGATCCTGGTCTACTGCCGTTCCGGTAACCGCAGTAAACAAGCTGCTGACCGGCTGGCCAAGGCAGGCTATACTAATATTTACGAATTCGGAGGAATCAATACCTGGGATGGTGAAATTGTGGAAGAGTTCCCCATGGACCCTGTGGCATACCCGGTGGTCCAGGTCGGCGACCGTTCGTTCTTCTTCACCTTTGAAATCAACTCCTCCGCGGAAGCCCTGCAGGAAAAACTGAAGAGCGGACTTCTTGAACTGCAGATGCACGATTACGGTCACTTTGAAAAAGTCGGTACACTGCCGTGGACATTGCCGACAAACGATACACAGATCACCACAGAACCCGGAGATATCATCCTTTACCAGGGAAACCAGCTGACGATCTACTATGACACAAACACCTGGAATTTCACCAAAGTCGGTAAGATCGAAGATGTCACAAAAGAAGAACTCCTGGAAGTCCTGGGAGAAGGGGATGTTACCGTACAGATCTATCTGGAATGGACAGAATAAAACCCTGTAATACTTCAAATCACACGGAGGATAACACGATGTTGTATAAAGAACTCAATGCTTATTACAATGAAAAACCCGGACGTTTTAACCGTGTACTGTATGTCCGTGAAGATATCGGTCTGCGGGAACTTGGTTGTGTATTACTGACAGCGTTAAGAGCGGAATTTGAACATCTCTTCATGTTTACGGTCAGAAAAGGCAATACATCGGTGAACTATGTTTCCCGGATACTCATGGATGATCCTCTGGATGATTATGTATGTATGAATGACTATCATCTCCCGGATCTGGGCAGTTCTTTCAATTTTGTCTACGATACCGGGGATTTCTGGGATTTCTCCTGTGAAGTCAGTACAGAGACAAAAGAGATCGACGGAGAGAAATATGCCTATCTTCTGGACGGCGCAGGACAGGGAATCTGGGAAGATAACCGGTACTCACTTACCATGTACCTGAACGGTCTGGTACCTCCGGAAAGAGATTATGAAGATGATGAAGAGGGAATTTACCTGCCGTGGAATCTTCCGGCAGAGAAATTCGGGGACTTTGATCTCCCGCTGGATATGCAGAAGGAGACCGATCTGTTTGATACAAGCCTGAATACAAATATCCAGGATTATCTGGAACAAGATGATGGGTATCAGGGGTATGTGGATATGAACTTCGATTACGGCGAACAGGAAGTCTACGACCCGGAAGAAGCCAGAGACATGATGGAAAATGATGATCAGTTCCTGCTTGCCACACTGGCTTCCATCATCATGAACCAGACCGAACATGACGAAGTTATCCGGGAAGTATTTGAAGAACTATGTGAGGAAGATGAACCGGATAGAGCCATGTTGAAGATCCTCAAGGTATACTACAATGCCATGCGCCCGGCAGTATTTGACGAAACTCCGTTCGACCGTGAAGAATACCGCAGACAGGTCAGAAATCTGATTGGTAAGAACAGGCGAAGCTGAATTCATCGCTGAAAAGAAGGGAGACAGAGTATGAATTATGAAACATTGATCCGTGAGAGATACTCGGTCAGAGACTACAAGGAAACACCAATCGAAGAAGAAAAACTCGCAGAAATCCTGGAAGCCGGAAGAATTGCGCCGACTGCGGGCAACCGCCAGCCGCAGAGGATCTATGTTCTGAAAAGTCCTGAAGCGCTGGCTAAGATCCGGGAAATCACCCCCTGTGCCTTCAACGCTCCGGTCGTCCTGATGTTTGGCTATAACGCAGATGAGCAGTGGACAAATCCTCAGGAAGAGGGAATCTGCGCAGGTCAGCAGGACGCCAGTATTGTCGCCACACATATCATGCTGGAAGCCTGGAATCTGGGGATCGGATCCTGCTGGGTAAACCGCTTCCCGAATACAGAAACAGCCAAAGCATTCAATCTCCCGGAAAATGAAAAACTGGTGCTGCTGATGCCTCTGGGCTATCCCTCTGATAAAGCAGCTCCCGGTCCTAAACACCCCATCCGAAAGGAAATGAAAGAAACTGTAAAAGAACTATAAGATTATGAGTACACGACTGCTATTTGACAACCTGAATAATACACGTGATCTCGGCGGTATGCGCACCATGGACGGAAGAATGATCGTTTCCGGCAAGCTGATCCGCAGCGGTCATCTTTGCGGTGCCAGTGTAAACGATATACAGAAACTCCAGGAACTTGCGGAACTGGTGATCGATTTCCGTATGACCCTGAGAACCATGCAGAAACCGGATCCTGCCATCCATGGGATAACCTATATCCATCATCCGATCCTTGCCGAAGCAGCTATGGGTATTACCTATGGCCATGAACAGGATATGAAGAGATTTGCCATGATGACGGAACCGGAAAGTATCAGAGAATACATGTGCGATACCTATACCAGGTTTGCGAAAAATGAATTCTCTATCCGGCAGTATGCGGCATTTCTGCGGATGCTGCTGGTAAAAAGAGAAAAGGCAGTACTCTGGCACTGCACAGCAGGAAAAGACCGTGCCGGCTTTGCGGCAGTACTGGTGGAAACGATCCTTGGAGTAAGCAGGAAAGATATCATCAAGGACTACCTGAAGACCAACGAGTATATCGCTGATCACATGGATGAAATCAAGCAGGAATATCTGCGTGATACAGAGGATCCTGAGGCAGTCTCACGTTCCGTGGAGTACATGTACAGCGCAAAGGAAGAATATCTGCAGTCGTTATTTGACAAGATTCATGAGTTGTACGGTGATCTGGATGGATATATCTACGATGCCATGAGGATCACTGAAGAAGAATGCGAACAGCTTAGAGAATTATATCTGGTGCCGGGGGATAATCAATGATCATAACCAGCAGTGTACTGTTTCTGCCATGTACGGATATCCGCAAGACCGTGCATTTCTACCACGAAGTATTACATCTGCCAATCGCTCAGAAACAGGCCGATAACTTATATATCTTTGACACAGGTTACGGATACTGGGGCTTCTGCCAGTATAAGGATAACCGTAAGCCTCTGTCAGGACCGCAGGGTGTCTGTCTGTCTCTGAATCTTCCGGAGAACGAAGATGTGCTGAAGATGTATGAACAACTGAAAGATCTCTGCCCGGTATATAAAAAACCGGCAGTCCATCCTGACTTTCCGGTATATTCTTTCTTCCTGCAGGATCCTGACGGATACCTGGTGGAATTCCAGAAGATCAATGATCCGGAACAGAAACTGAAAACCGGATGCCTGAAAATATAAGAAGTCTGCTAAACAGACTTCTTTTTGTTTATGATCATGACGATTACCATCAGGAGTAGTCCGGCAAGTGTACATATAGCCCCGGGCTTTAACCCTCTTGGTGTAAAAGACATGTAGATGTAATTATACCCGCTGACCAGAGGAATTCCCGTAAGACCTCCGCTGACCATATAGCTCTTTACTTCCTGATCGTTGACCGACACATGCCATCCCTTGTCATAGGGAACGGAAATCACTGCGAAACCAGCTTCCTGGGTATAGATCTCCGCATACATACTGTTGGTTTCCGGATATGCCGTATCAAATACCGTAACACTGTTACCCAGCAATCCCCGGATCTCTTCCACATCCTCCGCATGGGCAATCACGGTATCTTCCAGAATCCCGGACATGGAAGGCGTATACTCATCGTAGGAAATTACTTTGGTATAGGTCTTCCCCAGATTCACGTAATCCAGATTCCTGTATACGGAAGTCACATAGTAGTTTGTCACAAACTCATAGTTCCTGAACGGTACTTCACTCTCATCCAGGACAACCGCGTACTTGGCCGAACACAGATTCAGAATATCCGGATTCTGTACATGGAATGTCCACGGCAGATAGTGCTGCACATGTTCCTGATCCAGGGCTTTCAGATCATTGGCACTATAGTGATAGGTGCTGTCATACGATAAGAAACCGCGGATATTATAGTTGAGGTTATAGTTTGTGGAACGCCCCCAGTAGACATTCAGCGGATCGATATACGTTCTCCAGAACTGATGTGTATTATTTTCATCCACAGCCTCCATATACAGGTTATACTCATTCTTTTCACCCATCAGACGACTTAACAGGTCATCTTCTTCCTTGGTGATTCCGGTAAACTCCGGAGTCCCGTAGAATGACATGAAGGATACCAGGCACAATTCGGCAATCACACTCCAGAGCACGATGTTCTGCCGGTTGTGGATCAAACCGTAACCAATCAAAAACAGGGTAGGAATACACATCAGCGGCAGATACCATTCTTCGGAGAGGTAAGCCAGCGAATGTGTGGTGACCAGAGAAATCACCGGTGTACAGATCACGGAAGCCAGTACCAGAGAGAGTACAGAACGCTTCAGCCAAGGCATATTCAGGGTGTTTGTATGATCCAGCAGGGGCAATACCGATACGATCAGTAAGAAGGAAGGGGAAGCCAGCCAGCGGAAAGAAGGTTCACTGAATCCGTGCATGACACTGCTGAGAATGGGAATCAGCGCCACCGCTGTAATGACACACCAGAGAATCCCTTCGGTCTTATCCCTGCGTTCTCTGCGGAATAACTGGGGCACCAGCAATGCCGTAAGCGAAGAAGACCACAGGAATACCGCCATTACCGAGTTGTTTGCCGAGGTATACGAATACAAGGATGCCAGGGTGGTTTCACGGTTTGCCAGGGCACTGGTCGGTGTAAACACCGCGACAAGATAATCCAGATACGGTTTAAGACTATCGTAGAAGAATATCGTACTGCGGTTTCCTACACGGGAATTGGACAAGATTGTAATCACTTCCGGTATGACCACAATCCCCGACAACAAGAACCCGATCATGTAATACCCGATCAATTTCACCGCCTCCTGCATCATCCCGTGAAGATCATGGTACAGACGATTCCATTTCCAGATAAAGTAGATGATCGTAAACAGGGATAAAGAATAAAGCAGGTAATAATTATTCACGAACAGGAAGAATACCATGAACACAAACAACCATGGTTTTCTCTGCAGGATATACCGGTCAACCCCAAGGAAATACAACGGCAGGAAGACGAAGAAAGATCCGAAGAACGGATGCATCATGGTCTGGAGATTATAGGCGGAAAACGCGAAGATCAGGGAACCCAGGATCGAAGTCCTCTTACTGAAACTCTGATAACGCGCATAAGCATAGAAACTGAAGGAAGCAGTCAGGAACTTCAGATACGTCTGGATGACCGCAATATCCCTGTACCGCATGGAAGTAAACGCGAACGGATAGTCAAACAGATCCTGGAAATAGAATAACTTGGAAGAATAGTAGTCATTCCCCAGAAAGGTACTCCAGCTCCAGAAGGGCAGTTTTCCCGTACTCATCCATTCCTGCATCTGTGTACGCAGACTCTCGAAGTTGGAAGAATACAACGTACGCATATCCCAGCCCAGGACAAACGCTGTATCCCCATGCAGGTACGGCACAAAAATAAAAGCACAGACAAGAGTTGTCAGTACGAATAACCACAGTAAAGGTTTTTCCGGATTACGCTTCATATGCACAATTATAACAGAATCAGACAGGATATAGAAAAAGAGAACCAGGTTCAGTTCTCTTTCCTGTTATCTATATTTTTCGTTTCCTTGATCACATACTGAGGAATCTTGTTGATGGAGATGTAGATCCTGCCGATATACTCTCCGATAATTCCCAGAGTAAACAAGATCACACCGCCGATCACCGTCAGTACAGACATCAGGGATGCCCATCCTGCCGCAAGATCCGGATGCAGTAATTTCATTACGATCGCGTAGATCGTCAGGATAAATCCGACAATTGCGACAACCACACCGACAACGGTCGCAAACCGCAGCGGTTTAACGGAAAATGAAGTAAACCCGTTCATCCACAGTTTTAATAACTTTGACAGTGTATACTGTGACTTCCCGGCTTTTCTTTCCCGGTGGTCTACATCAACGTTGGCGATATTACTTGTGGAGGAGAGCAGTAATCCCCGGATATACGGATACGGATTGGGATATTGGATGATCTGGTCAATGATAAATCTTCTGGCAATGAAGAAACTTCCGATATACAGATTTTTAGGTTTTCCCAGTAATTCGATCTCCATCCGGTCATTCACTCTGGAACCCCAGTTGCGGAATCCTGAGTGCTTCTTATGCGGATAATGAGCGATGACAACGTCATAACCTTCATCCAGCTTATCGATCAGACGGTCAATCTGGTTGGCAGGATTCTGTCCGTCATCATCCAGGGAAATCACAAAATCACCCTTAGATGCCCGGTATCCCGCAAGACATGCGGCATCCTGACCGGCGTTCTTGGCCATGGATATCGCCCGGATATTGTCCTGTTCAGCCAGTTTAAAAATCACATCCCTGGTATGATCACGGGAATAGTCATTGACCAGGATGATCTCATAACTCTCTTCCTGCATATCACGCATCTTTTCCTGGATCTCATCCACGACCAGAGAAATCGAGTTTTCCGAGTTGTAACAAGGGATAACAAACGAATATTTCATATCTATCTCCGACTTATGCATTATATCATGAGAAATCTCTTTTTCATGTATAGAGTTGGAGAGGACAGAGTTGTTGTATAATCTTTTTATGAGAAAACTGAAGGAATATCTCCCGGGGATCTGGTTTTCCTGCATACTGACAGGTTTTTTCCTGTTGTTTGCGCTGATGAGCCGCTGGGCCCCGGTTGCCGGAGATGACTGGGGATATGCCGTAGGAGGCAGATATAACCCTGCATTGTATAAAGCCTTTGAATTCTACCGGATCTGGTCCGGCAGGTTTTTCAGTGAACTCTGGGGCTTTATCATGGCTCCGCACAAGAAACTCTGGAATATTGCCAATCCGCTGATCTTTACCGGTGTGCTGTATATGCTGGTAAGGAATTCCGGAAAGGGGAAGCACCCGTATCTGACACCGGTAATTGCGGTGATGCTGATGCTTACAGTACCGAACGGATTGCGTAAACAGACATATGCCTGGATCATGGGAACGACCTATGTGATCCCGTTACTGCTGTTCCTGGTTTATCTGTACCTGCTGAGAAAGGTGCTGTTCCGGGAAGAGAAGCGCAGGATCATCAAGGGGATTCTCGGTATTCTCGCTTTCTGTATTCCTTTGTACATGGAGAATGCGGCGGCGATGATTGCCGGAATCAACGTCCTGATCTGTATTTTCGTCTATTTCCGTAAACGGGAATCTCTGCGTGAGTTCCTGATTTATACATGTATCAGTATCGTGGGATTGCTGCTGATCCGGTTTGCTCCGGGAGCGGTATACCGCATGGCCAGAGACCACCAGAATTTCCGCACTCTTTCTCTTTTTGGCAAGATCTCCGTGAACTGGATCCAGTTTATCCGCTGGACCTTTGTGAATAATTCTGTGGTGATCATCACTCTCAGTGTGGTCATGATCCTCTATGTGTCAGCACAGAAGAAATCTCTGCTGAACCGGCTGCTGATCCTGGTCTTTGCGTATGGAATCCTTCAGGGTTCTTCTTCCTGGCTGTATGAGCTTACCGGCTGGGGAGGTCTTGAAGTCCTGTGTAATCTGGAAAAAGGATCTTCTCTGCTGATCAATACGATTGGCTATACACTCTATACAGCAGGGTTATTTACAGCCGTCCTGCTGTATCTTCCGGAAGAAGAGAAGAAATGGACATGTACAGCATTGCTGTTTTGTGCCGGAGGCGCAAACCTGGTCATGTTGATTTCTCCGATCTTTGATGTACGAAGCAGCATCTATACCGTATACATGTTTATTCTCCTGATTTTGTTTATTCTGGAAGAGATACATCTTCCTGAAAAGTTTGCGGGATGTCTGCTTGCGTGCGGCATAGCGGTCTGTCTTTTCCGTGTCTATACGTTCTATGACCTGTATCATCATATTCACCTGGTGGATATCAAGCGTAACAGCCAGATCGAGTATTACAGACAACGTCCGGAGATCAAGGAAGCGTATATACTGGGTTATCCCATTGACTGGGTACATGCCGCGGATGTAGTTGAAGGGGATGACTATCACATGGAATACTTCCGGACGTATTATTATCTGGAAGAGGATCTTGTCCTGCATTTCTACTACCTGCAGAACTATGATGAAGAGGGGATACTGAACGGATGAATTACGCGCTGATCAGTAAATACAGACAACAGATCATGGGAGCCGCAGTACTCTGGATCGCTTTTCTGCATGCCGGGATGTGGTTCTCTTTTCCGCTGCTCCAGGGCTTTAAAATGAGCGGTCACGGGGGTGTGGATATCTTCCTGTTCCTGTCTGCTTTCGGCTTATATTACTCCTACCAGAAGGGTCATACCGGCTGGGAATTCCTGAAGCGCAGGCTGGTGCGTATCATTCCCGTATTCATTCCTGTGGCGATTGCCCGGATCATCTACTATCACTATGATTTCACCAGCGGATGGATGCTGCTGAGTACGCTTGGCTTCTGGTTCCTGCAGGACCGCAATATGTGGTTTATCTCCGCGATCCTGGTCTTCTACCTGGTCAGCCCGCCATATCTGAAACACTTCAAAAACGGTAACGAAGAGAAGCTTACCCTGATGATGATGGGGGTGGGTGTACTGGCATTTGCGGTATTCCATGATAAGACACAGATGGTATTCGCGGCCAGAGTACCGGTGTATTTTCTCGGCTTTCTCGCCGGCAAGTATGCCATGGAACAACGGGAAGTGAAGTATCCTTGGTTATGTTATCTGTCGATCATCACCGGGTTCTTCCTGCTCTGGATCAGTTACCGGTACGATGTCTATGAATCCCTGCTGTGGGGAAAGGGGATGTTCTTCTATCCGAATATCCTGATTGCCTGGCCGTTGTCCCTGGTACTGGCGAAGATCTTCTCTCTGGCGGAAGCGAAGGGTTTATCCCTTAGTAATACGATCTTTGGTTTCCTGGGCCGGATTTCTCTGGAGTTCTATCTTCTCCATGAGATGTGTATCCGGTTCTTCAGCGGCAGGATCCATATTCCTGCGTCATTGAGTTATCACGGCATCGTGCTGAATCTGATCATCATCGGATTAACCTGCATCATTGCCTGGATCTATCATGAAATCATACAAAGAGTAATGCGGAGGTGGCTGTCATGAATGTCTATGACTGGGACAATACGATCTACAGAGGAGATTCCACATTTGGCTTTGTCTTATTCCTGTACAGGCATTATCCTGCGACACTGCGCAATCTGCCGCGTACTGCTGTTCTCGGGCTGTTGTATGCGGTGAGGATCGTGCCCAAACTTACTTTCAAGGAAAGCTTATTCCGGATGTTCCGCTATGTCCCGGATATGGAGAAAGCGGTAGAGGAATATACCTCCACCCACCTGGACCATATCAAATCCTGGTATATGGAACACCAGCAGGAAGACGACCTGGTGATCTCCGCATCCCCGGAATTCCTGATCCGTTCTTTCTGTGAGAAGACCGGCATACAGCAGGTTATCGCCAGCCCCGTGGATATCCACACCGGTAAATACGAAGGCCTGAACTGTCACGGTCAGGAGAAGGTGAGACGCTTCCGTGAACTCTATCCGGACGCTGAGATCCGTGAATTCTATTCTGATTCCCGTACAGATACACCGCTGGCGGAAAATGCCGAAGAGGCCTGGCTTGTTAAAGGCGACGAAAGAAAACCCTGGTAATGAAACATACACTGTTATCCATCGATCCCCAACAATTCCCGGAACAATTCCGTGCCTTACTGGACAATGCGGATGTCTACGACTCCAGCAGTTCAGAATCCGCACGGGTTTTCTTCGTGGACAAAGACGGAGGATACTACCTAAAATGCGCGGAATCCGGGGCTTTGCGCAGGGAAGCACAGATGACCCGGTACTTCCATACCTATGGATTATCTGTAGATGCGGAAGCATATCTCTCCCTGGACAAGGACTGGCTTCTGACCCGAAAAGCCGAAGGGGAAGACTGTATCAGCGAGAAGTATCTTTCTGATCCCGTACACTTGTGTGAGGTACTGGCAGAGATCATGTATAAGTTACATCACTCACCATTTGCGGATGCGCCGGATTATACCGAAGAATATCTGCGTCATATTGACGAAAACCACCAGACCGGTAAATTCCGCCCAAGCCGTCTGTTTCCCGTCACTGACCGGAAAGAAGCCTGGCAGATCGTGCAGGACAACCGCCATCTCCTTCGTCATGACACGATGGTCCACGGTGACTTCTGTCTGCCGAATATCTTGTTAAAAGACGGCCGTTTCAGTTCGTTTATCGACCTGGACCTGGCAGGTCTGGGTGATCCGCATTTCGATATCTACTGGTGTACCTGGTCACTTTGGTACAACCTGCATACCGACCGTTATCGTTCCTGTTTCTACGATGCCTACGGCCGTCAGAACTTTCAGGAAGAAATGATCCGGGTTCTGGCAGCTTTTGAGGCTTTTGACTGAAATCGTGATGAATAAACAGACAAAGTAGGGTAAAATAAACAAGATGAGTATACTATCCGTTAAATTTCTTGGTTTAGTCATCGGTGCAGCTGTCCTGGTATGGTTTTTACCGTTACGTAACCGTCAGATTCCTGTTCTTCTGGCCAACCTGGTTTTTCTGGGACTTCTGGCACCGGACTGGCTGTCCATCATCTATGTCGTTGTATTAGCGCTGTATACCTGGCTTGCCGGGATTCTCATGCCGAGAGCGAAGAAACCTGTACTGTTTATTGCCGTACTGATCCCGGTTCTCGGTCTTTTATATTTCAAGTATGCCGGATATCTCTTTGACGGTATGTCTCTGGTCATGCCTCTGGGATTATCTTTCTATACATTCAAATCCATCAGCTATCTGTATGATGTCAATCACAGGAAGAGTAAAGCTAAGGGGATCGTCCCGGTCTTCGATTATATTACATTCTTCCCGGCATTCCTGGCCGGTCCGATCCATCGCTGCGAGAGCTTCTTCGAAGAACTGGACAAGAAATTTGACTTTGATTACCGTGATCAGAAAAACGGGTTTATCCAGCTGTGTTTCGGGTTATTCCAGAAGTTTGTGATTGCGGATGAGTTATCTTACCTTGTCGGGCAATTTCTGAAGCCGGAACTGACCGGCATGTATACGATCCTGGGGGTGATCCTGTACGCGTTCCATATCTATGTGGACTTTGACGCTTACTCCAACGCGGCGATCGGTACTGCCAGGATGATGGGTATCCATCTCGCAAGAAACTTCCATACCCCGTATCTTTCATCTTCGATTCAGGAATTCTGGAGACGCTGGCATATCTCTCTGAGTTCCTGGCTTCGTGATTATGTGTATATTCCTCTCGGCGGTAACCGTAAGGGTACCTTCCGCAGATACCTGAATGTATTAATCATATTCCTGGTTTCCGGACTTTGGCACGGTTCCACATGGATGTTTGTCATCTGGGGACTTGGACATGGTCTTCTGAACATCATTGAAGGATTATATCTCAGTTTATTCCGCGGCAAGAAGATCAAGATTCTGTCTCTGCTTGGTATTCCGCTGAATTTTGTGCTGGTTTCGATTCTCTGGGTCTTCTTCCGTTCCGCCTCTATGAGTGAAGCGGTGACGATCCTCGTGAACATGACCAAAGCCATGCCGTTTAAACTCAGCGCTACGGAAGTCACCCGGAATGAATTCGTCTGGATGGCCTTCCTGTTACTGCTGGTCTTTGTGACGGATATCATGCGTTATTTCCGCGATATGCTGGAGTGGCTTGCGGCACGTCCGTTTATTCTGCGGTGGCTTGTCTATATCGTGATGATCGTTCTGGCTATCATCTTCGGTGTATACGGTCCCGGTTATCATCCTTCGGATTTCATCTATGTGACCTTCTAGGAGTGTTATGAAGAAAGTATTGGGTTATTTACAGGCATTGATCAAAGTCGTACTGGCACTGGCCATAGCGGTATGTGCGTGGTTTTTCCTGACCCCGTATTTTCGTGTCGGAAGAAACACGGAAGGGGATCTCTACCGGAATATGCCCGAACAGACACTGGATGTTTTATGCCTGGGTTCCAGTCATATGCAGTATGCGTTTAATCCTGCGGTATTCTACGCGGAGACCGGTCTCTACAGTTATGTCATGGGTTCTGCCTGTCAGCCGATCACAATTACCTGCAGTCTTCTGGAAGAATCCCTGAAGACCCAGAGCCCGGAAGTCGTACTCGTGGATGTGTTCACGTTACTGCCTCAGTCCGAAGTTTGTTACGCCTACGGTGCTTACTACCTGGCCATTGATGAGATGACCGGAGAAACCCGTTATAAGGCAGCGGATGCGGTGCCGGAAGGAGAATATAAGCTCAGTTATAAGTTCGATCTTCTGATGAATCACGATAACTGGAAAACCATGGATTTCACCAATCCTGAAGAGATCTTGGCCAATGTCAAACCTGCGGAAGGTTATAACTACAACCAGGGATATGTGCCTCTGGAACCGGAAAAACAAATCTTTACACCGCTCTGGGTTCCGGAAGTCACCGAAGAATACAAGCTCAGTGACGAAGATAAACAATCTCTGGATAATATCATCGATCTCTGTCAGGAAGCCGGTGCCCGGATCATCTTCATCAAGACACCCTACCAGATCAATGACGAAGACATGAATAAACTGCAGGCAATCTGGAATTACCTGGACAGCAGGAATATCCAGTATGTCGATTATATCCGTAAAGCCGAAGAACTGGGCTGGTTCATGGATATGGACGGCGATACCTGGCATAACAATACCTGGGGTGCGGAAATCATCACCACAGATCTGGCAAATATGTTCAAGGAAAACGGCTATGTGAAGAATCACCGTGAGAATTCCACCTGGGAAGATCTGCTGGCTTTCTCTGTACGCGCAACGACCTATCATCTGATGGGACCGTCCAACATTGACGTATACCGGTTGTTAAAAGAGGCGCAGACCTATCCGTGCCTGGTTCTGGTCAACTATGTAGGAAGACCGAATACATCCATCGGTGAAGAAGAGAATGCCTTACTGCAGAGTGTAGGCTTTACCAAGGACTTTGCGCATGATCCTTCCACGGATTACTACGCCGTCGTAAAAGACGGCAAACTCGTCCAGGAATCCACGACACCGTTTGAATATGATCTTAACGGCACGAAGATAACCTTTGGTGAGAAGGGGATTCTGTTTGACGGTGAACACTACGATACTACCGGACAGATGGACCTGTATTTCCTGGCGGAAGACCTGCAGTGGATCAATGCCATTCCAATCGATTACGCGACACGCTGGTTCTGGAAGAAGACCTGTGACGGCTGGACATGTGAGTACTAAGATGAACCCGTTAATCAGTATTATTATTCCTGTATACAACGTTGAGAACTACCTGGCTGAATGCCTGGACAGTGTCCTGTCACAGACCTATGACCAGATAGAGATTTTGACCGTGGATGACGGTTCTACGGATACTTCCCTGAGCATCCTGCATTCCTATGCCAGAAAAGATAAAAGGATCAAGATCCTGCGCAAGACCAACGGCGGACTGTCGGATGCCCGTAACTACGGCATGAAGTACGCAAAGGGAGAATACTGGTTCTTCCCGGATAGTGATGACCTGATTGAAAAGACCGCTGTGGAAGACCTGTACGAGGCAATCCGTTCCACAAACAGTGATATCGCTGTCTGTGACATGACGTATTTCTACGAAGACGGACATACATCTGTCAGTTCCGGCGGCAACTTCACCTGCACAAGCATACAGGAAGATCCATCCCTGATCACGATCAACAACAGCGCCTGCAATAAACTGTATAAGGCCTCCTTGTTTGAAGACCTGCAGTTTCCTTTCGGCAGATATTACGAAGATCTCGCGACGGTACCGATCTTATTGTATAAGGCGCAGAAAGTCGTCAAGGTAAACAAGGCCCTGTACCACTACCGTCAGCGTTCCGGATCCATTGCGCATACCGCCAACAAGAAGATCTTTGATATCTACGATGCCATAGACGATATCTATGCCTATGTACAAAGTCACGGCAGGGAAGAAAAGATCCTGGAAGAGATCCGTCATCTGTATGTGATCCACGGCCTGGACCTGACCACACTGCGGATCAAGGACTTTGACGACAAGACGATCCGCGAAGAATACCTGAAAGAGAATATGGAACGGCTGAAGAAGTCTTATCCTGCGTATGCGAAAGACAGCGCATACCGCAAAGCCGGAATAAAGAAAAAGATGATCTATACGCTCTTACGGGCAAAAGCCTGGAATATGGTGCTGAAAATCTATGACCGCTAAGAAAATACTGTTTGTAAATGATGAAATGGCCATGGGAGGAGTAGCCAGAGTACTGAATACCCTGATGGCAGAACTTCCGGAAGATCTCTATGACATTGATCTTCTGGTCCTGCATAACCATGGTGAGATGCTTGGAGATGTGCCGGCCAAAGTACGTATACTCTCCGGTACTTCTTTTTTCAATACCGTGGATGAATCCCTGGCAAATCTCTGGGCAAGAAAAGACTGGAAGGCGATCTTCTCCAAGATCCGGCTGCTTTTCTATATGAAGACAGGATTGATCAAGGATAAGATCCGCCGGGAGAGACAGAAGATCCTGGATACACAATACGATGTCGAAGTCGCCGCCAAGGAAGGCTTCTGTACGGTATTTACCGCCTGCGGAGACAGCAAGCGCAAGATCAACTGGGTACTTACTGATTACAGTGTCTGTAACTATTCTTCCAATCATATGGGACTGGTGAAGAATGCCCTGCAGAAGATCGACTTGAATATTGCGGACAGCCGTCAGGCTCTGATTGCCTACGAGACAGTATTCCGTGTGCAGAACGGTATCGATATCCATAATCTGATGAAAACAGACAAGATCCTGGAAGGTAAAAATGAAGAAACTCCGGAACTGCTGGATACCGATCTTCCGAAATGCATCTCCGGTGCCCGCTTCCATCCCCAGAAGAGTATTGACCGCCTGCTTAAGGCAAGCCGTTATGCCTGGGACCAGGGATATGCGCATGAATTATATCTGATCGGGGGCGGGGAAGAAGAAGAAAAACTGCGGAATCTGGCAAAGGAACTCCGGCTGGACCATGTGTACTTCCTCGGGTATAAGGATAACCCGTATAGTTATATGCATCAGTGTGATCTGTTTGTGTTAAGCAGTTTATATGAAGGTTTTGCGACAGTCATCAGTGAAAGCCTGATTGCCGGTACTCCGGTATTGACAACGAATGTCTCCGGCTGTGAGGAACAGATTACTGATCCTTTGTACGGATGGATCACGGAAAACTCCCAGAAAGGACTCAACGAAGGACTTACAGAGGCGTTAAAGGATAGAAACAAGCTAGGGCAGATGAAGGATCATCTGAAGGATTATGTCTATCCTAATGAAGAAATACTCCAACAATTCATCAAAGTCCTGTAGAATAGATGAATATGAAGATAAACAAGCAGACTGCACAAATGATTCTGCGCCGGCTGACGATCCTGTTTGTGATCATCCAGCCGGTCATTGACATGGATTACCTGGTCTATGACTTTCTGGACCGTTTCGGACTGCCCAGATTCTCCACGGTGATCCGTTTTGTGATTCTGCCGCTGCTGGTGCTGGCTTCTTTCTTCCTGCGTGACAAGAAGAAGTTACGCACTTTGATCCCGGCTGTATTGTACGGAGGGTCACTTCTGGTATACTTCGTCCTGCATACCCGGCAGTCGATCGCCATCTTTGACCGTCTCGCGTTTACCGATAATTTCCGCTTCAGCACCTGGCAAGAACTTACATATGTATTAACCATGGTACTTCCTTACGGTCTTACGTATGTTCTTTACCAGGAAGACCTGACCATGCAGGAAGTAAAGAAAATCGTCCTGTGGATCAGCGGACTGATCTCAGTGCCGATCCTGATTGGTGATCTCTTTGTGTTTGCCCGCAGTACGTATTACGGCTATACCGTGGCGAATGTATTCAGCTGGTTCAACGGGATCTATGACTGGTACCATCCCCGTACACTTGCGTCCAAGTTCTTCTTCAACGAAGGGAATACGATCGGTATCCTGCTGTTCATGATCCTGCCTCTGCTGTATTACTTCTTTGTCCGTTCACAGGATAAGAAAGAAAAGAGACTGATCGGCACCCTGATTGCTGTACAATCCATGAGTATGCAGATTCTGGCTACGCGTGTTGCGACATACGGCGCTATTGTCATACCGGTTCTCTTCCTGGGCTTCATGGTCCTGGATAAACTGCTCAATCATACGAAACTGTTAAACAAGAATATTATTATATTCTCATTATGCATGGCTGCGCTTTTCGGCGCCTGCCTGAACTATACACCGGCGATCCAGAACCAGAAAGTGGATGCGGTCAATGACGTGGCATTAATTCATAACGGTATGGCGGAAGAGGGCAGAGCGATCCTTGCCAATGCCGAAGACCTGATTCCCGGTACCCCGGAGTATATCAACTTCTATGTCTTCATGTTTGAAGTTTACGGCATCGGGGCACGATATATCCAGAGTGTTCCGTCCATGTATTATACTGAGTATTACAATTATCAGGTTGACCCTAAATTCTGGGTGGATGTATGTTTCATGGATGTCTATGACCGGGTCAACGGACGTCAGATCGAGACCATCTTCTTCAACTACAAGTACGCGAATCTTACATCGTTTGAGAAGATTCTCGGCATGGGATATTCCAGTTTCATGAACGGTTCCATTGTCCTCGAAAGAGACTTCAAACAACAGATCTATACCCTTGGCTATGCCGGGTTCCTGTTAACGATCGGACCATGGTTAGTCATGCTTCTGTACGGCGTATGGATGTTCGTCCGGCACTGGAAGAAACTCTGGAATCTGGAGAATTTCTGCCTGGTAACGGCATTAGGCGCCGGTCTCGGGTCTGCCTACTTAAGCGGACATATGCTGGACCAGTTCCTGACCAGTACGTTCATGGCTTTGATTATCGCTGTTTTACTGCGAAAAACACAGAAAGAGGTACAGTAGATGAATCCGACAGTCAGTGTGATCGTGCCTTGTTATAACTCTTCCGGGACGGTTGAGCGTACGCTGGACAGTCTGCGCGCACAGACCCTGAGAGACATGGAGATCGTTGTCATCAATGACGGGTCCAAAGACAATACTCTGGAAGTCCTGGAGAAGTATGCGGAAACATATCCGGATTTCAACATGCATATTTATTCCAAGGAGAACGAAGGAATTGCGGAAGCACGTAATTTCGGCCTGCGTCACGTGACCGGAGAATACATCGGTTTCCTTGACAGTGATGACTATACGACGGAAGACATGTACAGAACCATGTATTCCAAGGCTAAGGAAGATGACTATGAACTGGTCGTATCTAACTTCTACTGGGTCAATTCCAAGGGGAAACGCGAAGAAAAAGAAGGACCGTATGCCTGCGGACCGGAGATGATGGTGAATCTGTTTGCGGTACTCTGGAACAAGATCTACAGACATGACCTGATCCGTTCCCTGGACTTTGAATTTCCTTACGGAAACCGGTATGAAGACGCGTATTATTTATATCTGATGACCAGTCATTTAAGTCATATCGCGTTTGTGGACCAGGCATTTGTCCACTACATCCAGAGTGAAAACAGTATCACACACAACAATAACGAAGAAGTCAAAAACATGATCAATGTCTTTGAAGGCATAAACAAGTACTACAAGGAACATCTCCTGATGGAGAAGTACCACGATGCCCTGGAGTACATCCACATCCGGTTCTTCCTGGGCAACAGTTTTCTGCGCAGTTCCCGGATTAAGAATAAACAGGATCGTACATATACGATCCGGCTGGGCTGGGATCTGCTGAACCGGGAATACCCGGAATGGCATAAGAATCCGTATCTGAAACAGGGAGGAGCCAAGAACCTGTATTTCCGGATGGTATACGGGTGGAATATCTATTTCTTCGCCTGGATCTTCCGGCACTTCAAGAAAGAGAATCTCTAGGATATGTTTTCTTAATTTTCATTTCCCTGTGTTTTTCGGTATAATGAATTAACCCTAAAGGAGAAAAGTATGACGTTGTTATCCGTAGTAGTCCCGTGTTATAACGAGCAGGAATCTCTGCAGTTGTTTTATGATGCGGCAGTGAAAGTGTTCGATACATTGGATATGGACTATGAAATCATACTGGTCAATGACGGGTCCCGTGACCGTACACTGGAGATCATGCTGGAGCTTTACCATGCGCATCCCGGTATCGTCAAAGTGATCAATTTCTCACGGAATTTCGGCAAGGAAGGGGCTTTGCTGGCAGGCCTTGAGAAAGCGAAGGGAGACTATGTCACGGTGATGGACGCGGATCTGCAGGATCCTCCGGAATATGTACCGAAGATGTTTGAACTGATGGAGAAGAACAATGATGATATCGTTGGGTCCAGACGTGTATCCCGGGAAGGAGAACCCCCGATCCGTTCGTTCTTTGCCCGTAACTTCTACAAGATCATCAATCATTTCTCGGATGTGCAGATCGTGGACGGAGCCAGAGACTTCCGTCTGATGAAAAGAAAAGTTGTTGACTCGATCCTGAGTCTTCGTGAATACAACCGTTTCTCCAAGGGAATGTTTGTCTGGGTGGGCTATAAAGCCGAATACCTGGAATATGAAAATATCGAGAGAGTCGCAGGGGAGACTTCCTGGTCATTCTGGAAGTTGTTCCGCTATGCCCTGGACGGGATTATCGAGTATACCAACGCGCCGCTGCG
>JAFRMA010000090.1 GCA_017430925.1 Solobacterium sp.
ATGGATTATGACAGATTAGTGAAAACTCTTCTCTTAAAGCCTGCTAATAAAAAGTCAAGAGTAAATTAGCGGTAATTTCGAGAAATGTGGGTGATGTGATAGAAGTCACTACGAAAAGACCGGACTGGCGGCCTAACAATAAAAACAGCTGCGGAAGTCAACGGAGGTTATTGGACAAGATCCGTACTGCACTTCCTTCCTCGGTTCTGCGAACCTCGTCAGTCGTTCCGTACAGATCTTGTCCAATAACTTGATGTGGCGGTATTCCCTGTCTGATTCTAGGACTGATCAGCCTGAAGCTTACGCATGTGTTCCTTAACCTTCCCGTAATAAATACGCAGGAACTTATTCGCGCCGGCAGTCATGTACACATAGTACTCTTTACCTTCGGAACGCTTCTTATCAATAAATTGGTATACCAGGTCATCCTCCGGCATATTCTGAAGCAGACAGCTCATGATCTGGAACAGTGTCTTACGCAGTCTGGCCGGCCCGCACTTAGAGGTCTTGACACTGCCGGAGACATGTTGCCCCGAATCATCTTTTCCCGGATCTACACCGGCAAATGCAGTAAGAGCTTCACGATGGGTAAAGCGCATGACATCACCGATCTCAGCCATCAGCTGGGGGCCAAAGGTGGTTCCTACGCCATACATATCCATGACAATCGGATATTCCGGAAGCTGGGAAGCGACTGCATTCATATCTGAGCGAAGCTTCTCCACACACTCGGATTCCAGGTTCAGCTGCTTGATACTGCAGTGGACGAGGTCTTTGTAAACAGTATTCTTCGGCAGAGTCGCGACGATCTCTTTGGCGGTACTGTATATCTGTTCTGCTTTCGCTTCGCTGAAGATATATCTGTGCTTCTTACAGAAAGATTGATAACGCTCTTTGAAGGTATTAAGGCTGAGTTTGCGGACACAGTCCACATGCCAGAAGGAATACGCAAAATCGACCCATTTCTCGCTCCCGTCAGAACGTACAGGGGAATCAAACAGCTTATTGACTCCAGGGTAGGTCTGATCCAAAAGAGCGATGAGGTTGGATTTGGCAGCAGTCTTCTGCTTCATGAAGAAGTCGAACTGGGTATTCATGGTTTTCAGTTGTTCACGTGTGGCATCCATGTCTGAATACTCTCTGAGTTCATGCCAGTTGTCAAGAGCATACCGGGCAATCTTCTTCGCATCAGCCGGATCTGTTTTAACCTTACGGATCGTATTATTGCCAAAGTTCTTGATCAGATGCGGATTGACTGCCGATACAAAGATACCTGCTGTATGCAGTGCATCTACTGTTGGCCGATGATAACGGCCGGTACATTCCAAAACAACTTTTGTATCACCTTCCAATGATTTGATGTATGATGCCAGATCTTTCAGTTCACTCTGATTGTGATACACATCGAAGGGCTTACGGATTACAACACCGCCGGGCTGCAGGACCGCAACGGTACTTCTGCCTTTCGACACATCGATTCCAACTGCGTTTAACATACTGATTATCCTCCATGAAATTGTATGTGCAATGGTACCAGCGTTTCCTCATTGCCTATTCAATCTCCTGGGGTATCACACGAACGCATGTGCGGAACACGGTTCAACCTGCTTAAATCGAACAACTGCGAATGAGTGGCCGGCTGACTGGCTTTAAGGCGGACGCAATATGGTCCAAGGAGAAAAGCGTCACACCAATGCCATCTCATTCTAACAGTTTCAACAATGAGAGGATGTGATCCTGGCTGGATGCCAGGTATTACACCCTGTACCTATATAGTAGGAGGAGAATTGCCGGAATGATAAAACGAATCCGGAAATAAATCTGTTCAGTGA
>JAFRMA010000091.1 GCA_017430925.1 Solobacterium sp.
CAATGACCGGATCAATCTTGCGGATGGTATTGTCGAAGTAGTTTTTGCGGATGGGGAAACCGCCGATTATCCTTTAACAACCTCCATGGTAACAGGATATGACCTGATGCAGGAAGGCAAGGGAACCGTGACGGTAAACTATGCCGGCTGTTCCACAACGTACGATATCACCGTTGATGCGCAGAAAGACCAGATCCGCACGGATATCCGTGACCGCATTCTGGATGCCATAGAACTATACGGAGACAAGAAGTCTTTATCTGTGCTGGAAAGCCAGTATATTCTGGAACTGAAACAGAGAATTGACGCGAATGTCCTGCCTCAGCTCACCCAGACACAGTACCGGATCTTTGATCATCTTCTGGTCAAGGCCATCAATAACCGTGTACGGTATATCGTTGAAGAAAATGAATATGACATGAGTGTATCGGGATTGTCTCTTGCCTGTCCGCTGGAAGATTCCCTGGAGAAATCGTACTGGCTGGCGGATACCTACCGTGCCAATATCAAGAAAGGCATTCCGGAAGATTGTTACAACGTGATGTCCAAATCCGCCCTGTATCTGGAAAATGATATCAAGGATACATTCACGATCAGTCTGGAAAAGAACTTTGAGACATATATTCCCCAGCAGCCTCTGTTATACACCATTAATAAACCGGAAGGTTTTACCGAAGGAGAAGTCTATACCGTACTGCACCATGCGGATAACGGAGACGTGGAAGAATGCTATACCCGTCAGACCAGGAATAAGATCACCTTTATGGGTAAGGGAAGCGGGGAATACATGGTACTGTCCCGCAGAACTTCCAACGATTATGCGGATGAAGATCCTGTCGAAGCCATCACGGTCGCAAACAGCGCTTATGACCTGCAGAAGACGCTGATCGTTGTCGGTATTGCCTCGGCAGTGGTCCTGCTGATCATCGTTGTATGGCTGCTGACACACCGCCAGAAACGCCATAAAAAGCTGGAAGAGAAACGTACGATCAGTGAAAAACAGCTTGATGAGAAGCCTCTCCCTCCGGTAGATGTCACACAGGTATTCCAGGTCTTTGAGACAGAAGTACTTCACCTGGATGAGATCAGAGAGGCAGAAGAAAATGATCAACACGATCGTTGATATTGAAGAGATACAATATACCGATAAACCGGTACCGGACACATTGCTGGAAAGCATACGTATGCGCGGAGTAGCCATACCGGTAAGAGTCAGAAAGACAGAAACCGGTTATGAATGTCTGGACGGACATCAGCGCTTATCCGCGTTACATCAGCTGATGCAGGAAGACGAACGTTTCCGCCGTGTACCGGTCATGCTGGTCAATGACTTTACCAAAGCCGGCAGCGGTTTCTGGGGAAACACAAGAAATAAACATTGAGGGACTATGGAAAGATTACAGAAGATCATCGCCCAGGCAGGAATTGCTTCCCGTCGTAAGGCAGAAGACCTGATTCGTCAGGGACGTGTCAGAGTCAACGGAAAAGTCATTACCGAATTAGGCTTTAAAGCCTCTTTCAGCGATGATATTGAAGTCGACGGAAAGATCATCGAAAAAGAAGAAAAAGTCTATTATCTGCTCAATAAACCGAAACGTACGGTATGTACGCTGGATGATGAAAAGGGCAGGGAGACAGTCATGGCTTATCTACCGGAGATCAATGCCAGAATCTTCCCGGTGGGACGTCTGGATTATCAGACCACCGGTGTCCTGATCCTGACCAATGACGGTGAATTTGCCAATCTCATGATGCATCCCCGGAATCACTTCCCCAAGACGTATGAGGCCGCAATCGAAGGCCTGATCACACCGGAAGAGATCCGTCAGTTACGAAAAGGAATCAAGCTGGAAGACGGTATGACGCTGCCTGCCAAGGTCTATCTTGTCTCGCAGAACAAAAAGAGCGGTAAATCCACGCTGACGATCACGATTACCGAAGGAAGAAACCGTCAGATCCGCAGGATGATGGAATACTTCGGCTATACCGTTACCCGCCTGGACCGTAAAAAATACGGCGATCTCGACTACCACGGACTGCGGCAGGGAGAATACCGTAAATTACGTTCATTTGAAATCCGCGAGATGATCAAACAAGCGGAAGAAATGATCAAAGAGTAATTCCCGCTTCGGATAATTGATCCGGTTCGGGATCAATATAGATCGTCTTATAACTGCCTAACTGAACCATACCTGGCTTGGCGCCGGGTATTTTTTTCAGCTGGTTTACCTTACACCAGTTGACCGGAACACTGGAAGAATTCCTTCCGGCGGAGTAAAATGCCGCGATCATCGCTGCCAGCCGGATCGTATCCTCATCCGCTTCCGGGGCATGAACCACCACATGCGCGCCATGATAATCCTTGGTATGGAACCAGAGCTCGTTCTTTCTGGCCAGATGAAAGGTCAGATACTCATTCTGCAGATTATTCTTCCCAAAGGTGATCTCAATACCGGAAGGGGAAGTAATCGTTGTCAGATGAGGTGCTTCTGTCTTTGTCTTCTTCTTTTTCCGGCTTGTTTTCTCTGTTATATATCCGCCGTGGATCAACTCTCTGCGAATTTCTTCCGCTGTATGAAAATCCGCGATATTCAACTGTTCCAGCAGTCCCTCAAAATACGCAATCTCATTCTCACAGATCTCAATCTGTTCCTTCAGATACTTCTGTCCCTTCTTCAGCTTTGTATACTTTGTAAAACATCTCTGGGCATTGCGGTTACCGCTGAGTCTTGGGTCTAAGGGGATCGAGATCGCCTGGCCGGTCTCAAAGTCTTCCAGGGTAATACTGTGTTCACCCTTGGTATCCTGGATCTGGTAGGCATATAACAGTTCACCATAGGTACGCCAGCGATCACAATCCATGGCTTCATCATATTCTTTCCAGAGACGCGGTAACTTAGTTTTCTGGTGTTTCAGGTTTCTCTGTACGACCTTGAAGATATCACCGCTAATTTCCTTGATCCGGTCTTTTTCTTCTTTGTGGTAGTACAGGATATCAAATCCTTCAGATAACGGGTAACTGACGCATTTACCTACGGATTTGAGCTCGATACAGTGGAATACTGCCTCGTTTTTCTGGTTGGCGATATAAATCCTGTCCGAGTCCTGAATCTCCTTCATGATCCCGCTGAAACTCTCTCCCTGAGACATCCGGTACTCGGTTTCCCTGGCAAGGAACGGAGAAAAGCCGGAGAATTGCTGGATCAGGGATAACTGGGGATCAATGATCTGGTGTGTAAACGGATTCTGTTTCTCCTGTGATGGCGTAGGCACAAAACGCGCGCCGGGCTGGATGGTCCTACGTGTATTCTCAAACGGAGGTATACGCTTCATGGCGTCAAGGATATTTCCTTCCGGACTGATCAGGATCAAATTAGCGTATTTACCCATCAGTTCAGCCACCAGACGTAATTCTTCCGGATCACCGATATTGTTATGTCTGCGGATATAGATCGTACACCAGCGGTCCAGCTCGCTCTGCTCGATCCCCGTAATCACCGCTCCTTCACAGTACTTCCTCAGCACCATGACGAAATTCCCGGGTTCATTCGGGGTAGGATAATTCCTGCGGGAAAGAAGGATCCGGTTATATTGGGAATGACAAGAGATCAGTAACTGGTGCTTCGCCTTATTGCCGTGTAACTGAAAAAGGATCTCCGTAGAGGAGATCTGATAGATCTTCTGGATTCTTGCGGGCAGGATCTCCCGGATCTCGGGGAGAATCTTGTACAGTAATATACCATCGAGTGCCATAGTGTAGATATTATACCATGAAGGATACAGGTTATTGACAACGGTCAATGGATTTCTTAGAATGATTTTATCCAAGATAAATGCGTTGAAGGGAAAAAGTACGCAGAATCACGCGACACAGAGAGTCTTCGTCCGGTGAAAGAAGATGATACGTATCTGCCGAAAACACATCCCGGAGCAGTATTTCCGAACATTGCAGTAGGGAATAACGTGAGTGCGCGTTAAAGCACAGGAGTATGATAGTACTTCATGAGGCTGTCTTTGTGAGAAGGCGGTAAAACAGGGTGGAACCACGTTCAGGACGTCCCTACGGGATGTCCTTTTTGCGTATAGGAGGTATAGATGAAAGAGATACAGATTCCTTCCGGAATGCGGGATATCTTACCCGGAAACAGTATAAACAAGCGTCATCTTCAACAAAAGGTAGAACAGATATTCCATCTGTACGGATATCTGCCGATTGAGACACCTCTGCTTGAATTTTATGAGACGTATAGAAGTTCTTTTTCCCGTCTGGAAGAAGATACACTCTACAAATTCGTGGATGAAAACGGACAGATCCTGGTATTGAGAACCGATATGACCTTGCCGATTGCCCGTGTATGCGCCACCAGATACAGCCAGGAGAAACCGCCGTTCCGTTTCTCCTACTGCTCCAACGTCTATAAGGTCAGACAAAGCTTTGCGGGTAAGCGCAACGAAGTGACAGACTGCGGAATCGAATTGATCGGTCTGGATGAGTCTTCCGACCTGGAAGTGCTAAACTGCGCCCTGGAAGTCATGGCAGAACTTTCGGAGGACCACTATGTACTGGAAATCGGGAATATCCGCTTATTCCGCAGGGCATGCGACATTGCCGGGATACCGGAAGAATCGGCAGCTGTGTTATCCGACCTCATTGACAGGAAGGCAATGACGGAAGTGAAACAGATGGTAGATGCGCTGAATCTCCGGGAACAAGAGAAGGAATTCTTCCGCAGACTGCCGTTGTTCAACGGGCCGGATTCACTTGCCGAAGCAGCGGAGTATTGTTTCGCAGAGGAGCTGCTGGTGGAAATTGAGCATCTGCAGTGCCTGCAGGAACAGTTATGTGTACTGGGAAACAGGGACCATATCACCTTTGATCTGGGAAAGGTACCGCACCTGGAATACTACACAGGGATCATCTTTGAAGGATATGCACAGGGAATCAGCAGCGCTGTACTGAGCGGAGGCAGATATGATCATCTTCTGGCAAAACTGGGAAGAGATCTTCCGGCAATCGGATTCGGGGTAAAACTGGATGTGCCGGTGCCCATGGTGAAAGATACTCTGCCGGAAATACAGAAGGTTTATTACAGACGCGGTGAGGAACTGCAGGGCATCCTGAAGGCAAGAGAATTGAGAAAACGAGGACCGGTGACACTGATCCCGGAAGATACGGAGGCGGATGTATGAGCTTATCCATAGCGTTGACAAAAGGGAGATTGGAGAAAGATGCCGTAGAACTGCTGGATCTATGCGGATACGGTACAGAAAAACTAAAGAATAAGGGAAGAGCACTGGTGTTTGAGGATACCCGAGAAGATTTCCGGTACTTTCTGGTCAAGGCGAATGACTGTATTACCTATGTTGAACATGGTGTGGCAGACTGCGGGATTGTCGGGAAGGATACCTTGATGGAGGGCGGCTCGGATTACTATGAACTTCTGGATCTGAAGATCGGGAAGTGTAAGTTCATCATTGCCGGGATGAAAGACCATAATCCGTTGACCATGAGCGGGAATATACGTATAGGTTCCAAATATCCCGAAGCAGCCAAGAGGTATTTCCTCTCCCGCGGCCTGGATGCGGAGATGATCCGGCTGGAAGGATCGGTGGAACTGGCTCCGGTACTGGGCTTGTGTGACGGAATCATGGATATTATGGAAACCGGCAGGACACTGAAGGAAAACGGACTGGTGGTATACGACACGGTTTGTGATATCAGCGCCAGGGTGATCGTAAACAAGGCGAGCTTCAAGATCAAACGGCAGGAAATCATGAAATTCCTGACAGATATGGAAAGGGCGGTAGAAAGATGCTCAGAGTAATTGAACAGAAAGATCCGGTTCTTCTGCGTACGTATCTGGACAGCAGATCAAGGCAGATTGACAGTGAGATCCTCATGCGGGTCATGAGGATCATCGAAGATGTTCAGAAACACGGTGATGAAGCGTTACATCGTCTGACGAAACAATTCGATGGCGTAGAGATCGGGAATCTGCGTTTGCGTCCGGAAGATATCCATAGTGCGGCAGAACAGTGTGATCCGTTGTTTAAAGAAGCCATGATCAAAGCGAAAGAGAATATTGAATATTATCACCGTGCTCAGATCCGTCAGTCCTACCTGTTACAGAAAGACGATGGCGTAGTCCTCGGGCA